>CAZTGN010000188.1:0-5030 GCA_964613275.1 uncultured Conexibacter sp.
GGCGGAGGCCGTCTGCATGGCGGCGCTCGAGCGCAAGGAGAGCCGCGGCGCCCAGTACCGGACCGACTACCCGGAGCGCAACGACGAGGAGTGGCTCAAGCACATCGACGTCTCCCGCAACGGCGGGGAGCCCGAGATCAGCTACTCGCCGGTGACGATCACCGACTGGCAGCCGGAGGAGAGGACCTACTGATGGCCAGCTACACGCTCAAGGTTCGCCGCTACCAGCCGGAGGCGGCAGAGGACGACAGCCGCGGCGCCTACTGGGAGACGTTCGACGTCGAGCTCGACCCGACGCTGTCGGTGCTCGACGGACTGCTGCAGGCCCGCGACGGCAGCGACGGCACGCTCAGCGTCCGCTGCTCGTGCCGGGCGGCGATCTGCGGCTCCTGCGGGATGAAGATCAACGGCCAGTCGACCCTCGCCTGCAAGACGCGGATCGGCGAGGCGGCCGCGGAGGCGGCGCGGATCAGCAGCGCCGACGCGAGCGGCCCGCTCATCTCCCCGCCGGCCGAGAAGGAGCTCGTGGACGCCGATGCCGCGTCCGGCCCCGGGCCGGAGTCGGACGGCGGCGAGCCGATCGTCATCGAGCCGATGGGCAACCAGCCGGTGATCAAGGACCTCGTCACCGACATGGAGTCCACCCACTGGAAGAAGCTCCGCCGGGTGACGCCCTGGCTTCTGCCGAGCGGCCCGCCGCCGGAGCGCGAGCACATCGTCCCGCCGGAGTCGATGGTCGACGTCACCCAGTCGGTCGCCTGCATCCAGTGCGGCGCCTGCGTCTCGGCCTGCCTGTCGATGGAGGCCGATCCCGAGTTCGTCGGCCCGGCCGCGCTCGCGAAGGCGTACAGGTTCGTCGGCGACCCGCGGGACGGGCAGACGACCGAGCGGCTGTTCGACCTCGCCAACGACCCGCACGGCATCTACGACTGCACCCACTGCTTCGCCTGCGTCGACGTCTGCCCGAAGGGGGTGGCGCCGATGAACCAGATCATGCGGCTGCGGCGGCTCGCCGGCCACGACCACGACATCCAGGACGTCAACAACGGCCGCAACCACGAGCTCGGGTTCGTGAAGATCATCGAGAAGAAGGGCACGCTCGACGAATCGCTCCTCCTCCAGGAGTCCTACGCGCCCGGGGTCAAGGGCAAGCTGATGCCCCGGCTGGCCTCGATCAAGGGCCTGCTCGAGTCGATCCCGACCGCGATCCGCGGGGTCCGCACGGGCAAGATGCGCTCGATTCCGAAGCTGATCCCGGGCGTGCACCACAAGCTCCCCGGCGACGCCCAGGACCACGTCAAGGCGATCTACGACCGCGCCGAGGAGAGCCGCATCCAGCTCAACCTCTACGTGATCGGCGAGGGCGGCGAGGAGGACGAGGCCGCCGAGGCGGTCGAGCCGGAGTCCGTCTCCGAGGAGCCGAGCACCGCATGAGGCCCACCAACCCCACGGACAGGAGCACCGCATGAAGCTCGCCTACTGGCCCGGCTGCGTATCCCGCGGCTTCACGCCCGAGCTGCACGGCTCGATGGCGCTGACCGCCGAGGCGCTCGGGATCGAGCTGGTCACCCTCGACCGCGCCAACTGCTGCGGCGCCGGCGTCATCGCCGAGCACAACCAGGAGCTGGCCGACACCCTCAACGCCCGCACCTTCGCGCTCGCCCAGCAGACCGGGCTGTCGATGATGAACATCTGCTCGACCTGCCAGGGGGCCCAGTCCGAGTGTCAGGAGCGGCTCGACGCCGACTCCGCCTACCGCGCCCACATCAACGAGTCGCTCAGCGGCGAGGGCCTCGAGTACAGCAAGGGCAAGGACGGGTTCACGAACAAGAACTTCCTCTGGCTGCTCGTCGAGGACTACGGCCTCGACGAGCTCGCCGGGAAGGTCAAGCGCCCGCTCTCCGGCCTCCGCGTCGGACCCTTCTACGGCTGCTACGTGCTGCGCCCGAAGACGCGGCTCGGCTACGACGAGCACCCCGACCGGGACCTCTACCTCGAGCGGGTGATCGAGGTCCTCGGCGGCGAGATCGTCGACTACGACGGCGCGCGCCGCTGCTGCGGCTTCCCGGTGATCACGATGAACCGCGAGACGTCGCTGCGGCAGACCGGTACCCACGTCGGCGACGCGCTCGACGCCGGCGCCGACTGCCTCGTCACCCCCTGCCCGCTCTGCCACCTCAACCTCGACATGCAGCAGCCGGAGGCGGCGAAGGTGGTCGGTCGCGACCTCGGGCTCGCCGTCCTCCACCTCCCCCAGCTCGTCGGCCTCGCGCTCGGCTTCGACCCCGACCGGCTCGGGATGCCGAAGCACATCGCCTCGACGGTGGCGGTCGAGGACCGGCTCGCGGCGCTGGCCTAGCCAGAGCGGCTCCGGCCGCCCTTCGCGGCTACTTGAACTGCTCCGGCGGAACGACGGCGTCGTAGCCGCCCTCGTCGTCGGTGAGCGTGACGTCGACCTGGACCTCATCGCCGTTCGGAGCGGTCAGGGTGCACTGGAACTCCGACCCCTCCTTCGCCTCCTGGTCGTCGGGGCAGTCGACGCTGACGTCGGCCGGATCGACGCCGGCCTGCGGCGCGAGCTGGTCGGCGAGCTGGCCCTCGAGGTCGGCGGCGTCGATCGTGTCGCCGCAGCCGGCGCCGGCGAGCGCCAGCGCCGCGGCTGCGGCGACACCCGCGGCAGCTCTCCTGAACCTGGTCATGTGATCTCCCTTCAACGGATCGAACGCGGCCATCCTTGCAGCGGGCGCATCCCGCCGCAGCGGGCGATACCCCCGACCGCCTCCAGACCGCGGCACCGGGGTCGGGTGATCCTGCCCACGTGATGCGTGGGCGAGATGACCCAGGTGGGCGGGGGTCAGCGCTCGCGGTACCAGTCGACGTACTGACCGCAGCTCTGACGGACCGGGATCCGCTCGACCGCGCCGGGGCCGACCGGGGTCGCGGTGAGCGAACGCAGGTGGGCCTCGTTCGGCGCCCGCAGGATCCGGCCGATCAGGTTCGGCGCCTCGGGCTCGACGGTGACCGTAGCCTCGGCCGGCTCGTCCACCGTCACCGTCGCGACCGGGAAGGTCGGCGTCTCGCCGCGGAAGTCGAGGTTGGCGGCGATCGTCGTGTCGATCCCAAGCGCGGGCGAGCTGACCCGCAGCGGCCGGCGGCTGTCGTACTCGAGCGAGACCAGCCAGCGCCCGGGCTCGGGGATCTCGATCGCGATCGTCGCCGGCGCGCCGTCGGATGCGGCCGCACCGGGCTGCCAGCCGGACGGCTCGGCGATCACCGGCTTCACGGTCCAGACCAGCGCCGTCCCCTTGCCCCTCGCGATCCGCCGCTGCGCGGGGTCGGTGCAGTCCAGGACGGCACCCGGCGCGGTCCCCTCGTCGAGGGTGCGGCGCCTGCCGGTGCGGCCGGTGTTCTCGTAGAGGACGTAATCGTTCGTGCGCGCCAGCTCGCGGAAGCGCGGAGGGACGCCCGAGGCCGGGCCGCCGGTCGGCGCGAGCACGTAGCGGAAGCTGTCGAGGGTCGCCGGGAAGACCGCGTCGACGTCGAACTTCTCGCCGCCCCCCTCGCCCTTCTTGAACCGCGGCCGGGCGTCCTCGACGTCGTAGAAGTTGGTGACGATGCCGGTGATCTCGCCGGAGCCGCGGAGCTCCCAGCCGATGAAGTCGTCGCGGCCGAGGAACAGCACCGGCTCGCCGGCGACGAGCGCCCGCATCGACTCGAGCTGGCCGGCGTGCGAGTCGGGCCCGACCGGCGCGTTGCGGATGACGAGGAACGAGGAGCCGGCGGCGAGGACGAAGAGGACGACCCCGAGCGCGAGCGCGGGGCCGCGGGCCGCGAGGGTGCCGCGCAACGCGATCGCCATCGCGACGGGGGCGACGATCGCCAGCGCCTTGGCGGAGATGTAGGGGCTCGAGAAGGCGGCGGCGATGAGGTAGACGGCGACCATCGCGACGAGCAGCGCCGGCAGGGTCCAGCTCCGCTCGCGGCGGTCGCGGAGCAGGCCGAGGGCCAGCGCGACGAGACCGACCAGGGCGCCGAGGTAGAACAGCGCGGCCGGCGCCCCGGCCGAGGCCGGCGTGGCGTCGAGCTCGCCGGCCGGCCATATCCCGAGCGCCTCCAGTGGCGAGAGCGCCTGCGCGAGGTTGCCGAGGTCGGAGCCGAAGCGGTCGGGGTTGAGCGCCTCGAGACGGCTGAAGTCGGCGATCCGGCTCCACTCCCCGGCGGTGGCGATCGCGACGACGACGATCAGCCCGAGCAGGTAGGGGGCAAGCCGGCGCGGCCAGTCGTCGGGCAGGGTCGGACGCGGCTCGACCAGGGCCCAGCGCGCGAGCAGGAGGACGGCGCCGACGGCGCCGATCCAGAGCAGGCCGGGCAGGCTGTAGTTGAAGGCCGACGCCGCGGCGAGCAGGGCGAGCGGCAGGATCTGCAGCAGCGGGTGGGCGCGGGTCGTGGCGGCCGCATCGGCGTTCTCGTCGAGCGGTGAGCGAACGCCGAGAAGGCCCGCCAGCGCGAGCGCGAAGGCGGCGAGCAGCATCGCCTGCAGCGGCTCCTTGAACGCGCCCTGGGTCAGGTATGCGGCCCCGAGGTAGGTGAGCGCGACGAGCGAGGCGGCCGCGATCAGCCGCAGCCGCCCCGTCCGGCCGATCAGGCCGATCGCGAGCAGGCCGAAGAGCGGCGCCAGCGCCACCGTGAAGCCGGCGAAGACCTCGACGAGGCCGGCCCCGGTCGCCCGCGAGATCGCCGCGACGACGGCGTGCGGGCCGAGCGGGTAGCCGCCCCTGATGAAGCTCGGGACCGTGCCCGAGTAGTCGCTGACGTAGTCGGCGATGATCAGGTGCGAGGCCATGTCGTCGTTGACGAGGCCGGCACCGAGGACGCCGACGAAGCCGGCGATCGCGAACGGGAGCGACGCGCCGACGACGGTGATCACGGCGACCGGGAGGCCGGATGCGGACGCCTCGCGCAGCCCCCTGACGCGACCGCGCAGGTAGGCGGCGGCGGCGACGGCGGCCGCGGCGAGCGCGATCGCGGCG
>CAZTGN010000189.1:0-2074 GCA_964613275.1 uncultured Conexibacter sp.
ACTTGTCGCCCTTCCTGGTGGCGGTCGTCTTCATCCCCGAGACGTCGGAGCCGGCGTCCGGCTCGGTCAGGCAGAAGCTCGCGAGCTTCGGCTCCTCGGTCAGCATCCCGAGGAACTCCTTCTTGACCTCCTCGCTGCCGCCGAGCGCGACCGGCGCCGAGGCGAGGCCGTTGGCGGCGAGCGAGGTGCCGATGCCCGAGCAGCCCCAGCCGAACTCCTCCTCGATCAGCGCGCCCGACAGGTAGTCGAGGCCCGGCCCGCCGTACTTCTCGGGCGTGTGGGTGTTGATCAAGCCGACCTCCCAGGCCTTCTCGATGATCTCCTGGGGCCAGGTGCCGTCCCTGTCGTACTCCCAGGCGACCTTGCGCATCTCCTTCTCGGCGAAGTTGTGCGCCATCTCCCGCAGGTCCTTCTGCTCGTCGGTAAGGGTGAAGTCAACCACGGTGGATCGCTCCTTCTAAGTCGCTTTCGGTGCTCGGTCGGGGCGCCCGGCGGCGGCTGGGCCGACGACTCGCCGCCACCGATGCGATCGGGGCGGCCCGGTCGGATCAACTGCGCGAATGGCGGCCTCGTCCGAAACCGATTGACTGGTCAGTCAACCAACCCGGAGGATAGCCGCTGCGACCGGCGGACGCAACGCTCGCCGCCCCCGGCCGGCCGCGGGTGCGAGGATGACGTCCATGGCCACCGCCGCCGAAGCCGCCGCCCGCGTCCGCCCCGCGGACACGCTCGGGCTGCCGCTCGGGCCGGGCCAGCCGCCCGATTTCCTGCGCGCCCTCGGCGAGCGCGACGACTGGACCGACCTGCGCGTCTACGGCGCCCTGCTCGGGGTCGGGACCGAGCTCTTCTCGCGCCCGGGCGTGCACCTGCTGTCCGGCTTCTACGGCCCCTTCGAGCGCGCCCTGCGCGACGGCGGCGGCAACATCAGCTTCGCCCCGGCCGACTTCCGGCGCTTCGCACCGCTGTACGAGCAGCAGCGGCCGCGGGTGATGTGCACGGTCGCCTCCTCCCCCGACGCCGACGGCTGGTGCTCGCTGTCGCTGCACGCCGGTGGCTCGATCGGTGAGATCCACCGGGCCGGGGCCGACCCCGACCGGCTGCTCGTGATCGAGGCCTCGAGCGGCTACCCGTGCACCGCCGGCCTGCCGCCCGAGCATCCCCACCGGGTCCACGTCGACGAGGCCGACCTCCTGATCGAAACCGACGCCGAGCCGCTCGAGCTGCCGGCCGCGGAGCCGACCGAGGCCGACCGGGCGATCGCCGCCAACGCCAGCGCCTTCGTCGAGTCCGGATCGACGATCCAGACCGGGATCGGCGCCGTCCCGTCGATGATTGCGACGATCCTCGCCGAGGGCGACCGCTCCGATCTCGGCATCCACTCGGAGATGTTCACCGACGGCCTCATGGAGCTGCACCTGACCGGCGCCGTCGGCAATCGCAAGGGGATCTTCGACGGGGTGTCGGTGGCGACGTTCGCCTTCGGCTCGAGGCGCCTCTACGACTGGCTCGACGGCAACGCGGACGTCGTCTTCCTGCCGGTCGACGTAGTCAACTCAGCCGACGTGATCCGCCGCAACCGGCGCATGGTCTCGATCAGCGCCGCGCTCGCGGTCGACGTCCACGGCCAGGTCGTCGCCGACACGATCGAGGGCCGCCAGTACTCGGGGACCGGAGGCCAGGAGGACTTCGCGGCCGGAGCCGGGCTCGAGCTCGAGGACCGCTCGCTGCTCTGCCTGCCGTCGACGGTCGAGATCGGCGGCGAGCTGCGATCGCGGATCGTCCCCGCCTTCGAGCGCGGCGCGGTGATCACCACGCCGCGCCACCAGGTCGACGTGATCGTCACCGAGCACGGCGCCGCGGAGCTGGCCGGCAAGACCGTGCACCAGCGCGGAGTCGAGCTCGCCCGGATCGCCCACCCCGACTTCCGCGACGAGCTGATCGCCGCCGCCGAGCGCGCCTCGGGCGGCAACTCCCCCCTCCCCTGACGTGGGGCATTTCGAGCCCGCATAGCGGGTTCAAGATGGCCCAGGCCGCGAACCGCTGACCGTGGGGCATTTCGAGCCCGCATAGCGGG
>CAZTGN010000189.1:2174-4971 GCA_964613275.1 uncultured Conexibacter sp.
GATGGCCCAGGCCGCGAACCGCTGACCGTGGGGCATTTCGAGCCCGCATAGCGGGTTCAAGATGGCCCAGGCCGCGAACCGCTGACCGTGGGGCATTTCGAGCCCGCATAGCGGGCTCAGGATGGCCCAGGTGCGGTGAGGAGGGACGCGGCGGCGGCGCGGCCGCTGCGGATCGCTCCCTCCATCAGCGCGCCCATCTCGCCGCCGAGGTGCTCGGCGGCGAAGGCGATCCGCCCGCGGGGCCGGGTCAGCGTCGCGACGGTCTCCGCCGGGGCGGCAACCGAGTAGGCAGCGGCGGCCCAGGGGTCGTCGTCCCAGGTCGAGAGGACCGCCCCGCCGGTCTCGATCGCGAGGTCGGGCCGGAGCGCCGCGAGGCGCCTCGCCCAGGTGCCGGGACCGGAGGCGACGTCGAGGCGCTGGAGCGCGTCGGGGGAGCCCGCGAAGGCGCTGACGAGGGGCTGCGAGACCCCTTCCTCCTCCCCGCTCGCCGTCCCCGCCCAGTAGCGGTCGCTGACGGCGAGCGTGGCGCTGCAGGGGACCCCCGCCTCGAGCGGCGGCCGGAACGCGATCGGCGGCGGTGGCCGCGGAGACCTCGGCGCGGGCGAGGATCGCCTCGCGGGCGCCGGGGTCGATCTCGAGCGCGGCGAGGAGGCCACCGACGCTCCTCCCCTCCCCCCGCGCCGGCGGCCAGGGCCGCATCGATCGTCTCGACCGCGCGCTCGAGCGCACCCGCGGGAACGCGGATGCCGCTGGGGTCGCGCTCGCCGCACCGCATCCCCTTGTCCCAGAGCCCGAGCCCGAAGCGATCGGCGAGCGCCAGCACCTCGTCGCAGCCAGGCAGGATGAACTCGGCGCCCATCTCGACGACGGCGCCGTCGTCGAGCCTGCGCGAGTGGGCGCGGCCACCGACGCGGTCGCGCGCCTCGAGCACGACGGGCTCGTGCCCGGCCCGGGCGATCGCATCGGCGGCGGCGAGCCCTGCGAGCCCGGCGCCGGCGACCGCTACGCGCACCCGTTCAGCGGAGGACGAGGCAGTTCTCGGGGTGCCAGCCCAGCTTGATCTCCATGCCCTCCTCCCAGCGATCGTCGGCGCTGGCGGTGTATGTCTGCTGCTCGAGGGCGACGAGGTGGGCGCCGTGGCCGAGATCGACGGTGATCTGGGTGTTGACGCCGTGATAGACCCGCGAGACGACGCGGCCCTGCATCGACACCATCCCCGGCTCGACGTCCTCGTCGACGGCGATCTTCTCGGGCCGGACCGAGAGCTGGACCGTGTCGCCGGGATCGCATCCGTCCGGCAGCGGGGCCGCGATCCGCTCCCCGGTGCCGACCTTGACGGTGCCCGGTCCCTCGACGACCCCCTCGAGCAGGTTCGAGATCCCGATGAAGCCGGCGACGAACTCCTCGGTCGGGTGCTCGTAGACGTCCTCCGGCGCACCGCACTGCGCGACTCGACCCTCGCTCATCACCGCGATCCGGTCCGACATCGACAGCGCCTCCTCCTGGTCGTGGGTCACGTACACGAACGTGATCCCGACCTCGCGCTGGATCTGCTTGAGCTCGACCTGCATCTGTCGCCGCAGCTTCAGGTCGAGGGCGCCGAGCGGCTCGTCGAGCAGGAGCACGGCGGGGTGGTTGACGAGCGCCCGCGCCAGGGCGACGCGCTGCCGCTGCCCGCCCGAGAGCTCCGACGGCCGCGACTTCGCGCGACTGCCGAGGCTGACGAGCTCCAGCGCCTCTGCGACCCGGCGCTCGATCTCGTCCTTGGGGACCTTGCGGCGCTTGAGGCCGAAGGCGACGTTGCCGGCCACGTCCAGATGTCCGAACAGGGCGTAGCTCTGGAAGACCATGTTGACGTTGCGCTCATACGGCGGGACGTCCTCGACCGGCTCGCCCTCGAGCAGGATCCTTCCCTCGGTCGGCACCTCGAAGCCGGCGAGCATCCGCAGCGTCGTCGTCTTGCCGCAGCCGGAGGGACCGAGCAGCGAGAAGAACTCGCCCCTGGGGATCGTCAGGTCGATCGAGTCGACCGCGGTGAAGTCGCCGAAGCGCTTCGTCACGGCCTCGAGCCGGATCGCCTCGCCGTTGCCGTTGCCGCCGGTACCGCCGGCAGGCTCGACGGGCTCCACAGTCGCACCCTCCATCAACCACCCTCCTGTCCTGTCAGCACCTTGATTCCGCTCTCCTTGCGACCGAAGAGCCTCGGCAGCAGCACCGCCGCAACGATCGCAGTCAGCGACACCACCATCATCAGCGTCCCGATCGCGTTGATCGTCGGCGAGACGCCGAACCGGATCGCCGACCAGATCCGCACCGGCAGCGGCTGGACGTCCTCCCCGGTCGTGAAGAAGGAGAGGACGAAGTCGTCGAACGACAACGCGAACGTGAGCAGCCCGGCGGCGACGATCGCCGGCCACAGACCGGGCACGAGGACGAGCCGGACCGCCTGAAGGCGGGTCGCGCCGAGGTCCATCGCCGCCTGCTCCACCTCATCCCCCATCGAGGCGAGGCGGCCGCGGACGACCACGGTCACGTACGAGATCGAGAACGTGATGTGGGCGATCACGATCGTCCAGAACGAGAGCTGGACCCCGAGCTGGGAGAAGAGCAGGAGCGCCGAGATCCCGGCGACGATCTCGGGGGTGACGAGCGGGATCAGCATCAGGATGTTGGCGGCGGGGCTCCAGCGCGTCCGCGCCCGGACCAGCCCGATCGCCAGCGTCGTGCCGATCACGGTCGCGATGACCATCGTGATCGCGGCGATCGACAGCGACACGAACAGGGACTCGCGCAAAGT
>CAZTGN010000190.1:0-4970 GCA_964613275.1 uncultured Conexibacter sp.
GGTGACATATCCGCCATCGAGGGGCTGGTCGCGGATGGCAGTGACCGGCCTTTCGGCCACGACTGGTCCTGCAACCAGCCGGAGCCGTCCGAGCGTCCTCTTCGATGCCAGACCAAGCCCACCGGCCGGCAACCGGCGAGGCGTCAGCGAATGGCCCGACCGAAGCCGGCTCCGCTCGGTCAGGCCGGAGGCCGTCTGCTGCCGCCCGCCCCGCCGCCGCCTAACCTCTAGCCCGTGCGCCGCTTTCTCGGTCGCATAGGAGAGTGGTCGGTCACGCACCCGGCAGCGGCGATCGCCGCGGTGGTCTCGGTGGTCGCGATCGTCGGCGTCGTCGGCGGGCTGCGGCTGTCGCCCGACGCGGGTACCGACAAGCTCGTCGACGACGACTCGGCCGCATTCGTCGGCACCGAGCGGTTCCGGGAGCGGTTCGGCGACGACGCGATCGTGGTCCTGGCCGAAGGCGATCTACGGGAGCTCCTGCTGACCCGCGACAGCCACCGCCTGCTCGGGCTCGAGGCCTGCCTGGCGGGTCGCGTCGATCGCAGTGCCGTCGCCCCGACCGACGTCTGCAGCCGGATCGCCGGGCTCGGTGCGACCCGGGTCGTGTTCGGGCCCGCGACGTTCCTCAGCGAGGCGGCGGCGCGATCGAACGAGGCGATCCTGCGCCAGGTGGAGTCGCTGGAGGGCGCATCGCCCGCCGAGCAGCAGCGGCTCCTGCGCCGGTTCCTGAGCACGGGCCTGAGCCCGGCGACGGTCCTCGCGGGCCTCTCGATCGACAACGCCCAGTTCGTCTCCTCGATCGTCTTCGACGAGACGAAGCCGGGCGCGCCGCCGAAGTCCAGGTTCGGCTATCTGTTCCCGAGCGATCGCGGCGCGCTGATCTCGATCCGGCTCGAGCCCGACCTCGACGAGGCCGACCGCCGCGAGGCGATCGGGCTGATCCGGACGGCGGTCGGCGATGAGCGGTTCGCGCTCCGCCACGGCAGCTACGAGATCTCCGGCATCCCGGTCGTCGCGCAGGGCCTCGCCGACGAGCTCGGCGGCCAGATCGCGATCCTGTTCGCGGTTGCGCTCGTCGTCATGGCGGCGGTCCTGATCATCGCCTTCGGGCCGCCGTTGCGCCTGCTGCCGCTGCTGATCGCGATCGGGGCCGCCGGTTTCGCGTTCGGTCTGCTGTCGATCCTCGGCGGCTCGCTGACCATGGCCTCGGTCGCGGTCCTCCCGGTCGTGATCGGCCTCGCCGTCGATTACGCGATCCAGCTCCAGGCACGTTTCCGCGAGGCCGTCGCGGATGGCCGCCGCCCGCCCGCCGCCGCCGTCTTCGCCGCCATCCGCGGCGGCCCTGTGATCGCGACCGCCGCGCTGGCGACCGCGGTGGGCTTCCTCGCGCTGGTCCTCTCGCCGATCCCGATGGTTCGCGAGTTCGCGATCGCCCTCGTCGCCGGCATCGCCGCGGCCCTGGCGATCTCGCTGACCGCCGGCCTCGCCGCGCTGTCGATGGCCCCCGCCGCCACGACGGCGCCGCGGCGAGGGCCGCGAGGCCGGACCGGTCGCTCGCTCGCCGCGCTCGGCGAGCGGGCCGGGGCGGCCCGCGCCCGCCTTCGCAGCCGCGGGTCGACGGCGTGGAGCGGGATGCTGGCGGCGTCGATCCGGCGGCCGGGACGGGTCCTCACGGTCGCAGCGGCGCTTGCCGTCATCGGCTGGGCGGCCGGCGCCGGGGCCAAGGTCGTGACCGACATCCGTGAGCTCGTGCCCGGCGACCTGCCGGCGATGCAGTCGGTCGAGCACCTCCAGGACGCGACCGGGATCTCGCAGGAGCTCGACGTGATCGTCTCCGGCGACGTCACCAGCCCGGAGGCGATCGCCTGGATGAGCGACTTCAAGCAGCGGGTGCTGGCCCGCAACGGCTTCGGCCCCCGGACCCCGAGCTGCCTCGCCGAGTCGGCGGAGCTCTGCCCCGGGCCGGCCCTGTCGGATCTCTTCGATCCGAGCTCAGGGGCGCCGCTCGACCAGCGGCGGGTCGATGCCGTGCTCGCGGCCGTTCCCGAGTACTTCTCGCAGGCGATCCTGGCGCGCTCCGAGAGCGGAGACGTGGCCGCGCTCTCCTTCCTGATCCCGGTGATGCCGCTCGACGAGCAGGAGCGACTCGTCTCCGGCATCCGCGCCGAGCTCGACCCGCCCGCGGGCGTCAGCGCCGAGGTCGTCGGCCTGCCGGTCCTGACCGCCGATGCGAGCGCGGCGCTCTCCGGCTCACGCTACTGGCTGGCGGTTGCCGGGCTGCTCGCCGTCGCCGTCGTCCTGCTCGCCGTCTACCGCTCGCCCGGGCGCGCGCTCGTGCCGTTGCTGCCGATCGTGCTCGCGACCGGATGGTCGGCGCTCGTGCTCGAGGCGATCGCCATCCCGCTCAACCCGATGCCGACGACGCTCGGCGCGCTCGTGATCGCCGTCGCAACCGAGTTCAGCGTCATCCTCGCCGCCCGCTATCACGAGGAGCGAGGGTCGGGACGGAGCGTCGGCGAGGCGCTGCGATCCACCTACTCGCGAACCGGGACCGCGGTGATCGCTTCCGCGGTCACCTCGATCGCCGGCTTCGCCGTCCTCGCGCTCAGCCGGATCACGATGCTGCGCGACTTCGGGGTCGTCACCGTGGTCGACCTCACCGTCGCCCTGGCGGGGGTCATGGTGGTGTTGCCGGCGGCGCTCGTCTGGGCCGAGCATGGCTACCGTCCGCTGCCGGCGCTGCGCAGGCTCGCGGCCCGGGCGCCCCGACGCGACGCCGACGTCCCGACCTGAGCGTGGCCCGCGACGACGAACGCGACCGCGGCGGCTGGTGGCCCGGGGAGGGGGCCTCGAAGCCCGCGCGCAGCACGCCGGAGCGCCCGCGGGGGCTGCAGAGCCCGGGGCGGCCGCGCCCCGGCGGGCGCTACGCGGCCTTCGTCGGGATCGCGTTCATCGCCGTGATCGCGATCGCGCTCATCAACCTGCTCAACACCGAGGACGCCGGGATCGAGCTGGAGCAGGGCCGGCCCCTGGCCGGGTTCGCGGTGCCCGATGCGCTCGTCCCGAAGGCCGTGGACGCCGACGCCAACGTCGCCCAGGACGACTGCGAGAGCTCGCGCAACCCCTGTCCCGAGGATGACCGGCGGACGCCGGCCTGCGAGATCACCGCGCCGGGCGCGATCCGCGTCTGCGACCTCTTCGACAGGCCGCTCGCGATCTCGTTCTGGTTCACGCGCGGCGGCGACTGCCTGCCGAGCCAGGAGGCCTTCGACGCGGTCGCCCGCCGCTACGCCGGCCGCGTCAACTTCCTCAGCGTCAACGTCCGCGACGATCCCGAGACGGTCGCCGGCATCGTTCGCGAGCGCGGCTGGAGCGTGCCGGTCGGGCTCGACCGCGACGGTGCCGTCTCCAACCTCTACCGCGTCGGCGTCTGCCCGACGATCGTGCTCGCCTATCCCGGTGGCGTCGTCCACGACACGGCGATCCGCGCCGGGAACTACGACGCCTCCGGGGTCGACGAGATGGTCGACGGGCTGCTCGCGGCATCGCGCCGACGGGCCGCGACGGTGCGCTAGCGATGGCCGGCGGGAACGAGGAGCGCCTCGCCGAGCGCGGCGTCGTCGATCCCACGGTGGCGGCGGAGCTCCCCGGCCTCTACCTGCGCTGGCTCGAGGTGCCGCACGGCTCCGGGCGCAGTCCGAGGGCGCTGAAGCGTCGGCTCGCGACGCTGTCGGACCGGTTTGCCGGCCCGCAGGCGATGGCGTTCCGGGCGAAGCCGATCCCCCGCGCCTACCGGGTCCTCTACCGCCACATCGGCCTCGATCCCGACGAGCAGCCGAGCGGGCCGGAGACGCTCGTGCTCGAGCGGATGCTCAAGGGGGGCTTCGTCAGCCGCAGCCTGCTCGACGACGGGCTGACGATCGCGATGATCGAGTCGGGCGTGCCGCTCGTCGCCTTCGATGCCGGCGCGGTCTCCGGTCCGCCGCGGATCCGCCCCAGCGTCACCGGCGAGAGCCTCGACGGCCGTCCCTCCCCGCTGCCGGCGGGGACGCTCGTCCTCGCCGACGACGTGCGTCCGCTGGCGCTGCTCTTCGGCGCTCTCGCCTCCGGCAGCGGGGTCGATCCGGCGACCGAGCGGACGCTGCTCGTCGCCGTCGGCGCCGCCGGCGTCCCCGAGATCGCGATCGAGGAGGCGCTCTGGATCGTCGCCGAGATCCTCGCGAGCGGGTAGCCGCCGCGGCCGCGATGCGGGGCGGGAGGGCGTGAGGATGCCGAGCAGAGCTGTCAGGCCACGCGGGTCGCGGCTACAATGTCCCGACTCGATCCGGAAAGGGGCCCCGGTGCGGGAGCTTCTGCAGCACGATCCGACGCCGCCGCCCGGCATCGCCCGGGGATCGGAGGTCGGCGTCGATGAGCGGGCCGCCTGTCGGTCCCTGCGCGAGCAGATCGCCCGCCTCGAGCGCGAGCTCGCCGAGCTCTTCGCGGCCACCGCGCCGCGCGCCGGGATCGAATGGCGGGTCGGGGCCAGGGGCGGGCCACGGATCCTCGCCCTCGCCGAGCTCGAGCGGACCCGCGACGCGCTCGCGGCGCGGCTCGCTGAGGCCCGGGCCGGGATCGGGCGCCGCGCGGAGCGCGAGGAGGCGAAGCGGGCGCTCGTCGAGCGGATGATCGCCGACCCTGCCGGCCATCGCTGGGTGCGGGTCCGGGGCGAGGAGGTCGGTGAGCGCGGCTGCAAGCACTGGCACTCGCGCCCGCGCTGGGGGCTGCTCGGGATGATCGCCGGCTGGTGGCGGGTGAAGCTCTCCTCCGGCTGTCCCTTAGCCTCCGGGGCGTGCCGATCGCACGTCCCGCTCCCGACCTGAGCCCCGAGGATGGCCTCCGCTAGGCGGCGCAAGCGGCGCCGGCGTCGAGCCCGGGCGGGCGCCGCGGGCGCGCCGGCGCCGGAAGGTGGGGCCGCCGCGGGCTCGGCG
>CAZTGN010000191.1:0-4942 GCA_964613275.1 uncultured Conexibacter sp.
GACGCAGGAGGCGAAGCGACCTTCGGTCGTGAGCCGACGAGGACGCCGGCATCGCGCCGCTGAGCCGTCAGCCTGGCGAGCGCGGCGGGGCGAGGCCAAGGACGCAGGAGGCGAAGCGACCTTCGGTCGTGAGCCGACGAGGACGCCGGCATCGCTCCGCCGCGCCGTCAGGTCTCGATCTGCATCGGCGGGCTGCGGTATCCCTCCGTCGGCTGCTCCGGCTCGGGCTCGGGCTCCGGCTCGGGCTGCGGGACGCCGAGCGCCTCGGCGAGCTCGCCCGAGTCCAGCATCTCCTCCATCAGGTCGGCGCCGCCGAGCAGCTCCCCCTTGACGTAGAGCTGCGGGAACGTCTGCCAGTCGGCGATCTCCGCGGTCACCTCGCGCAGCGGCTGCAGCGCCGGAAGCACGTCGATCGCCCCGTACTCGACCCCCATCCGATCGAGGATCCCGACCGCCCGCATCGAGAAGCCGCAACGCGGCGCGTCGGGCGTGCCCTTCATCAGCAGCAGCACCTGGTTGTCGCTGATCGCGCTCTCGAGTTGCGAGCGAAGCTCAGGGTTGGCGGCCATCCGCAATCCTCCTCTAGGCCGTGGCCGGGGCGGCCTCGTCGGCGTCCTCGCGGACCTGGAACGAGGAGCCGCAGCCGCAGGCGGCGACGACGTTCGGGTTGTTGACCGCGAATCCGGCGCCCTGCAGGCCCTCGACGTAATCGACCTCGGATCCGAAGACGAACTGCATCGAGACCTTGTCGACGACGACGGCGACGCCGTTGTGCTCGAAGACGTGGTCGTCGTCCTTGCGCTTGTCGAGCGCGAGCGCGTACTGGAAGCCGGAGCAGCCGCCACCGCGGACGGCGACGCGCAGGACCTGGTCGGGCTCCTCCTGCGCGGCGAGCAGATCCTTGAGCTTGCCGGCGGCGACGTCGGTGATCTGGATGGCGGTCTGAGGCGTGTCCACGGCTTCAGATTGTATAGCAGGGCGGGCGCGTCAACCGTCGACGCCCCCGTAGCGCCACTCGAGGTACTCGCGGATCCGCTTCGAGTCGTGGACGACCTCCTCGCCGTCGATCAGCAGCGGCACTCGGCTCTGCCCGGTCAGCTCCGTGATCTCGGGCCGGTCGCGCCGCCGGTAGGGCACGCGCTCGGTCCGGTGCTCGATCCCGAGCCGGCGCAGCTTCCGCGCCACCGCCCCGCAGGGGCAGAGGAGGTCGGTCGGGGTCGGGCAGCGATAGAGGACGACCCGCGGGTCGTCGGCGGTGCCACGCCCGCTCACCGCGGCCACAGCCGCTGCGCGATCCGGCTCAGGTGGCCGACGACTCCGAGCGCGGCGTCCGCCGGTCCGCCGCCGGCGACCTCCTCGTCCAGCGCCGCCACGGTCGCCTCGAGCGTCTCCTCGTGCGGTCGCGCGGCGAAGTCGAGCTCGCGCTTCGCCTTCGCCGAGGAGTAGGTCCACCAGAGCGACGCGGCGCGAACCTGGTCGACGCTGAGCCCGAGATCGAGCCCGATCGCCTCGACCGCCTGGGCGCCGCCGGCCGCAAGCCACGGGGTGAGCCGCAGCGGCGGCACCGGGACGCCGCTGATCCGCGCCAGGTCGGCGAACAGCCGCTGCGTCGTGAAGTTGCGACCGCCGAGGACGTAGCGCTCGCCGCGGCGCCCGCGCTCGTCGGCGCTGAGCTGGGCCGTGGCCACGTCGCGGGCGTCGACGACGTTGAGTCCTCCGTCGACGTAGGCGGGGAGCCGTCGCTGCAGGAAGCGGCGCACGATCCCGATCGACATGGACCTCGTCGGCCCGAGCGGCGGGCCGAGGGTGAAGGTCGGATTGACGATGACCGCATCGAGGCCGCGGGCGGCGGCGCGCAGCACCTCGGCCTCGGCCTCGTGCTTGGAGTTGATGTAGGCGATCCCGAGGTGTCCGACCGTGAAGGGGTGCATCTCGTCGGCGCGGCCACCGGTCGGGGCCGGGCCGATCGCGACCACCGAGGAGGTGTGGACGAACCGCTCGACCCCGGCGGCGAGCGCCTCGGAGGCGACGAGCGCGGTGCCGCCGACGTTGACCTCGAAGACGCGCTCGGAGTCGCGGGACGACCGCAGCGTGCTCCTGGCGGCCAGGTGGAAGACGCGGTCGACCCCCTTCACGGCGCGGCGCACGGCACGGCGGTCGGTGATGTCGCCGGTGACGCCCTCGTACTCGATCCCGGTGAGCGCTCCGGCGTCGGAATCGCGACGGATCAGCAGGCGCAGCTCGTCGCCGCGGGCAGCGAGGGCCCGGACGAGGTGCGAGCCGAGCAGGCCGGTGGCGCCGGTGACCAGGGTCGTGGCCATCGAGGCGATGGTAAGCGAGGGACGCTTCGGCGGTCCGGGGAGTGCTGATAGAACCGTCTCGCGTGAGCTCCGGCAGCGACATCGCGATCGTCTGCGACACGACCTCCTATCTGCCCGCCGAGCTGATCGACGAGCGCGGGATCGGTCTCGTCAGCCTCTACGTAGCGCTCGGAGGCGAGCAGCGCCGCGAGCTCGAGATCGGCGACTACGGCGCGTTCTTCGAGCGCCTGCGTGCGAGCGACGAGGGGGCGACGACGTCGCAGCCCTCGATCGGCGACTTCGTCGACGTCTACGGGCCGTTGCTCGAGTCCGGGCGGTCGATCGTCTCGATCCACCTCGCGGCGGGGATCTCCGGCACCTACGAGTCGGCCCTGCAGGCGCGGCGGCAGCTGATCGACGAGGGGCGCGGCGGCGAGCGCATCCACGTGATCGACAGCCGCACCGGCTGCGGGGGCATGGGCATGCTCGTGCTCGCGGCCAGCGCGGCCGCCGCCGCGGGTGCGACGGCGGAGGCCGTGGTCGAGCGAGTCGGCGCGGCGCGCGAGGCGCTGCGGATGTGGTTCGCGATCGACACCCTCGAGTACCTGCGCAAGGGCGGGCGGATCGGCTCCGCCCGCGCCTGGCTCGGCTCGGCCCTGCAGATCAAGCCGATCCTGACGCTCGAGGACGAGATCACGCCGGTCGAGCGCGTCCGCACCCGGCGCCGGGTCTTCGAGCGGCTCGTCCGGTACGCGGAGGAGCTGCGCGACGCCGGTCGCGATGCCTGGGTCGTCCAGCACATCCAGGATCCCGAGAACGCTCAGCGCCTGGTCGAGCGCTGCCGCGAGGTGATGGGGTCCGACCCCATCTTCATCTCCGAGATCGGGCCCGTGATCGGCACCCACACGGGCCCGGGCCTGCTCGGCATCGGCGGCCTGCCGTCGAAATACCTCGAGTAGCGCCTGACCGCGCCCGCCAGCCGATCGGCGGCGCAGCGGAGCGTTCGCCGGAGCTACCTACCTGCGACGCCTGCGAAACGCCCTGAACGCGACCACGGCGCCGACGACGAAGCCGGCGACGGCGGCGCCCTTGATGAGCTCCTCGCGGTGGGCGTCGATCTGCGCCCGCCAGTCGGTCAGCTCGTTCACCCGCTCGCGCAGGGCGACGACCGATCCCGCCAGCTCGGTCTGCTGGAGGTCGATGTCGCGGCGGATCTCGGCCGCGCTGCGGCCGGGCGCGCCCGGCCGCGGCGCGGCACCGGATGTCCGCGGATCGACGCTCACGACGTCTTCCCCAAGGTGTCCCTGGTCTCCTTCAGCTCCTCGATCGCCATGTCGGGCGTCGGCGACTCGACCCTGTCGAACAGCCCCTTGGCGACGAGCCCCGCGATCGCCGCGAGGACGAGCAGGACCGCCGCCTCGATCGCGAACCCGGCCCAGATCGCGGTCTCGACGCCAAGCAGGTCGTTGATCAGCCAGGCGATCGCGAACATGACCATGACCAGCGCCGCCAGCACGAACACGCCGGCGGCGGCGGCGATGCCTTCGCCGCGGCCGAGCGTCGCCAGCTTCTCGGTGATCTCGGCCTTCGCGAGCGCGACCTCCTCGCGGACGAGGATGGTCACACGCTCGGAGACGTCGAAGACGAGCTCGCCCACCGAGCGGTCGCGCTCGGGGGCCGGCTCCGGCGGTGGCGCGGGCTGCGGGTCTACGGGCGGGTCGGTCATCGATCAGTCGGGCGGATCCTCGTCGAAGATCCGCCGGAAGACGATGCCGGCGGCCCTCGCTGCGGCGATGCTTGCAAGCGCCCCGAAGGCGGCCAAGAGGCCGGACCAGACGAGCCGCTTGGTGATCTCGTTGTCCACTCGTGTCCTTCTGCCGCGGCGGTTGGTGGGATACGTCGAGCGGCGACCTTATCGGGAACCGCTCAGGCCCCGTCGCGCCGCTCGAGGCCGCAGCAGAGGGTCTCGACGACCATCGCGCCGGCCCGCTCGAACTCCTCGTCGGTGGCCGGGATCAGCCCGAACACCCAGCCCGACAGGAGCTGCTCGATCGCTCCGTAGAACCACATGCCGACGAAATCGGGATCGATCTCGGCGCGGAAGACGCCGTCGCGCTGACCATCGGCGACGATCCGTGCGACGACGTCGTAGGCCCGCCTGATCTCGGGCAGGTGCGTCGCCCCGAACGAGTTGGCCGCCCGCGTGACCTCGACGATGATCACCTTCATCAGCTCGGGGTCGTGACGGTAGGAGTCGATGATGAAGCGGGCGATCCCGGCGAGCTTCTCGCGCGGCGGCAGGTCGCGCTCGTACAGCGTGTCGGAGGCATCGAGCAGCAGCGACCAGCGCTCGGTGAAGAGCTCGGTCATCACCGCCTCCTTGGAGCGGAAGTAGTGGTAGACGAGCCCGTAGGCGACGCCGGCCTCGTCGGCGATGTCGGCGACCCGGGTCGAGTGGTATCCCTGACGCGCGAAGACGCGGATCGCGGCGTCGAGGATCGCGCGGCGCTTGTCCGCCGGGGCGACCCGGACGCCGTCAGCCACGCTCGCCCACCTCGACCGGCCAGCGGTAGGCGCCGGGACGGCGGCTCGCCAGCGACGGCACCTCGGCGCGGACCCGCTCGAGCTCGGCGAGGTCGAGC
>CAZTGN010000192.1:0-4919 GCA_964613275.1 uncultured Conexibacter sp.
AGACCTGGCCGGCGTTCAGGTAGGCGGCCCAGGCGCCGCCGCGGGCGGCGATCTCGATCTCGGCGGCGACGTCGGAGCAGACGATGAAGGGGTCCTTGCCACCCATCTCGAGGTTGACCCGCGCGAGCCGGTCGGCGCAGGCGAGCGCGACCGCGCGGCCGGTCGCGACCGATCCGGTGAACGCGATGCAGTCGACCCGCTCGTCCGCCGCCATCGCCGCGCCGACGTCGCCCGCGCCGGCGATCAGGTTGACGACGCCGCCGGGCAGGTGGTCGAAGCAGTCCGCGAGCTCGAGCGTCGAGAGCGGCGTCAGCTCGGACGGCTTCGCGACGACCGTGCAGCCCGCGGCCAGCGCCGGCGCGACCTTCCAGGTCAGAAGCAGCAGCGGGTAGTTCCAGGGGACGATGCAGCCGACGACCCCGAGCGGGTCCTTGACGACCATCGCGAGCTGGCTCGACTCGATCGGCGGGATCACCCGCCCGGCCGAGTCACGCCCGATCTCGGCGTAGTAGTCGAACGCCGCCGCGCACCAGTCGATCTCGTCCCGGTTCTCGACCAGCGGCTTGCCGCCCTCGCGCGTCATCGTCGTCGCGAGCTGCTCCTGGCGCTCGCGGAGCCGGCGCGCGACCTCGTGCAGCATCTCCCCCCGCTCCAGCGCCGGCGTCCGCGACCAGGTCTCGAACGCATCCCGCGCGGCATCGGCGGCGGCGTCGATCTGGGCGGCCGACGCCGTTCCGACCGAGGCGATCGTCTCCTCCGTGAACGGGTTCTCGACGGCGATCCGCTCGCCCTCGCCGGCGATCGCCTCGCCGCCGATCAGCAGCGGGTGGGGGCTCACGCGGGCGAGCCGGCGCGCGAGACCGCGTCGCGCCCGGAGGCCATCGCGCCGACGCCGGATTCGTCCGTGTCGTCGGGCCGGACCTCCGCCATCTTCTCGGCTCGGCGCTGCTGCCAGGTGACGAAGACCATCGCCGCCACGGTGACCGCGAACAGCAGCGTCGCGATCGAGTAGACCTCGACCGGGATCCCGCGCTGCGCCGCGCCGAAGATGTAGAGCGGGAACGTGACCGTGGTCCCGGACGTGAAGTTGGAGATCACGAAGTCGTCGATCGAGAGCGCGAACGCGAGCAGGCCGGCGCCGATCAGCCCGGGCATGAGCAGCGGCAGCGTCACCGTCCTGAAGGTCGTCAGCGGCGTCGCGCCGAGGTCGCGGGCGGCCTCCTCGAGCCGGCGGTCGAAGCCGATCAGCCGCGAGCGGACGACGATCACCACGAACGAGATCGAGAACATCACGTGCGCGAGGAAGAGGCTGAAGAACCCGAGCGAGATCCCGTAGATCAGGAACATCGAAAGCAGCGACGCGCCGATCACGACCTCCGGCGTCGCCATCGGGATCACGATCAGGAAGTTCGCCACGTAGCGACCGTGGAACTGGTGGCGGACGAGGGCCAGCGCGATCATCGTCCCGAGGATCGTCGCGACCAGCGTCGAGAGCGCGGCCAGCCTGAGGCTGGTCAGGAACGCGTCGGTCAGCTCCTCGACGCCGAACACGTTGGTCCAGGCGTCGGTGCTGAACCCGCTCCAGGTGTAGTTGAACTTGCCCTCGGGGTCGTTGAACGAGAAGACCGCGATCAGCGCGATCGGGATCAGCAGGTAGGCGATCGCGCCCGCCGCCCAGATGTTCACCGCGTTGTGGCGCAGCCACTTCCAGGCGGCGCTCACGTCGCCTCCTCCTCCTCGCCCATCAGCGCCTCCGAGCCGGCGAAGCGGATGTAGATGACGACCATCAGCATGATCACCGCCATCAGGATGAACGAGAGGGCCGCCGCCATCGGGTAGTCGCGGAGGTTCAGATAGAGCCCCTGGATCACGTTGCCGACCATGTGCTGGTTGGTCGAGCCGAGGAAGATCGCGTTGATGTAGTCGCCCGCCGCGGGGATGAAGGTGAGCAGCGTGCCGGCGACGATGCCCGGCGCCGACAGCGGCAGCGTCACCTTCAGGAAAGCCATCCGCGAGGACGAGTAGAGATCCTTGGCCGCCTCGATCAACCGCGGGTCGAGCCGCTCCAGGCTGGCGTAGATCGGCAGCACCATGAACGGCAGGAAGTTGTAGGTGATGCCCGCGATCACGGCGGTCGAGGTGGCCAGCAGGCGGCCGTCGTCGCCGAGGATCCCGACCGCCTTGAGGACGTCGACGACGACGCCGTCGTCGGAGAGGATCGTCGTCCAGGCGATCGTCCGGATCAGGTAGGTGGTGAAGAACGGGGCGACGACCGCGAACAGCAGCGCGTTCTTCCAGCGGCCGCCGCGGAAGGCGATCGCGTAGGCGAGCGGGTAGGCGATCACCAGCGCGATCAGCGTCGCCACGCCGGCGTAGACGAACGAGCGGATGAACTGCTCGTCGTAGGTGGTGATCGCGTCGGAGAAGTTCGACCACTCCCAGGTGAACTGGAAGCCGGTCTCCAGGGTGCCCGACTCGAGCGAGAGCCGGGCCATGAAGTAGAGCGGGATGACGAAGAACAGGGCCAGCCAGAGCAGACCCGGGCCCAGCAGCCCGTAGGGCAACAGGCGACGGTTGAGCGGCTTCGATTCGCCGTTCATCGAACTCCGCTCAACCGCCGCCCGTCGCGCTCAGCCCGTGCTCAACCGGTGACCACCGACTGCCACGCCTGCTCGACCTCGGCGACCTCCTCCGGGCTGCCCGGCGGGTCGGTCTGCGACGCGCAGTCCGCCGTGTACTCCTCGGTCGGGAAGATCAGCGGGCTCTTCGCGGCCTCCGGGTTGATCTTCTCGAGGTGGGGCTTGACGCCGTCGACCGGCGAGAAGTAGTAGTTGTAGTCGGTGATCTGGGCCTGGTTCTTCGGCTCGTACACGTAGTTCATCCACGCGTAGGCGGCGGTCGGGTTCGGCGCTCCGACCGGGATCACCATGTTGTCCGACCACAGCGAGCAGCCCTCGGCCGGCATCACGAACTGGATGTCCGGGTTGTCGGCCTGAAGCTGGATTGCGTCGCCGGACCAGCCGATCACCGCAACCACGTCGCCGTTTGCCATGTCGCTCGTGTAGTTGTTGCCGGTGAAGCGGCGGATCTGACCCGACTCGGATGCTTCCTTGAGCTTCTCGATCGTGTTCAGCCAGTCCTCCGTGGTCGCGTCCTCGGGGCGGATGCCGTCGGCCATCATCACGATCGGGACCGTGTCGCGCATCTCGCTCACCATCTCGACCTGGCCCTTGTACTTCGGATCGAAGAGGTCGTTGGCGGACTTGATGTCGGGCGCCTGGGCGGTGTTGACGACGAGCCCGGTCATGCCGCTCTGCCACGGCAGCGAGAACGACCGGTCCGGATCGAACGACGGGCTCTGCAGGCTGGCGACGAGGTTGTCCATCGCCGGCTTGACGGCCTCCTGGTCGAAGTCCTGCAGGTAGCCGAGCTTGTACATCTTGTTCGCCATCCAGTCGGTGACGATCATGATGTCGCGGCCGCCCGACTCGCCCTGGTCGAGCAGCGGCTGCATCTTGCCGAAGAACTCGGCGTTGTCGTTGACGTCCTCGGTGTACTTGACCGAGATCCCGGTCGCCTTCTCGAAGTCGGGGACGGTGTTGTCGTCGATGTAGAACGGCCAGTTCGAGATCGAGAGCGTCCCGCTCGGCTCGCCCTCGGCCATCGCCGTCGAGACGCTGACGGACTCGTCGCCGCCCTCGATCCCGCCGTCACCGCCGCCGCACGCTGCCACGAGCAGCGCCGCAAGCAGCACCATGACCGCGGCCAGCGGCCGCATCCATCCCCTTGCCCGGTTGGTCATCGTCCCTCTGCCTCCTCGGCTGGATTGCTGTCGGTTGTCGGTTCGTGTCTCAAGATCGATCGGCGGCTCAGGCCGCATCCGCCCGCTCGCGGGCGAGGGCCTCGTGGTCGGCGGTCGCGCGCTCGGTGCCCGACTCGCGGACCAGGTGGATGTGCTCGGGCGTCCACGACAGGGTCACGTCGGCGCCGCCGCCGGGCAGCTCCTGACGCTTCGCCTCGTCGGTGTTCAGGTAGAGCACCGTCATCCGTGCCCCGCCGCGGAGCTCGACGACGAGCTGGGTCGCGGTCCCGAGGAAGACCGAGCTGGTGACGACGCCGTCGACGCTCTGGGCGTCGGCGGCCAGCTCGGGGGCGGGCACGCCCTTCGGCGCCACGTAGAGCTTCTCGGGGCGGACGACGGCGTGGCAGCGCTCGCCGGTGGCGAGGCCGTTCGCGTCGGCGCTGATGGTGACACCGGCCTCGAGCTCGACCTCGGCCTTCTCGCCCGACAGCGAGCGGACGACGCCGGGCATCAGGTTCGAGACGCCGATGAAGCCGGCGACGAAGGTCGTCGTCGGGCGCTCATAGATCTCGACCGGGCTGTCGACCTGCTCGACGATCCCGCGGTTCATGACCGCGATCCGGTCCGACATCGTCAACGCCTCCTCCTGGTCGTGGGTGACGTAGACGAACGTGATGCCGATCTCCTGCTGGATCCGCTTCAGCTCGAGCTGCAGGCCCTTGCGGAGCTTCAGGTCGAGGGCGCCGAGCGGCTCGTCGAGCAGCAGCACCTTCGGCAGGTTGACGACCGCGCGGGCGAGCGCGACCCGCTGCTGCTGGCCGCCGGAGAGCTGGTTCGGCTTCCGGTTCGCCTCGTTGGCGAGGCCGACCCGCTCGAGCTCCGCCCGCACGCGCTCGTCGATCTCCGCCTTGTCGACCCGCTTGCGCTTGAGCCCGTAGGCGACGTTGTCGCGCACGGTCAGGTGCGGGAACAGCGCGTAGCTCTGAAAGACGGTGTTCGTCGGCCGCTTGTGCGCCGGCAGCCCGGCGACGTTCTCGCCGCCGACCAGGATCTCGCCATCGTTCGGCTCCTCGAAGCCGGCGATCATCCGCAGCGTCGTCGTCTTGCCGCAGCCGCT
>CAZTGN010000193.1:0-4911 GCA_964613275.1 uncultured Conexibacter sp.
GAGGTGGGCGCCGGAGCTGTCGATCTCGGTCCTGATCGCGGGTGCCGCGCCGACGAGCGCCGCGACCTCGGCCGCGATCGCGAAGGTGTAGGCGACGGCGGCCCGCGGCTGCAGGCCGGCCGGCATCCCGATCACGGGAACTCCGTCGCGGCGCGCCGCCTCGCCGAGCGCTCCGCCGGTCGTCGCGACGATTCGCGAGGCGCCGACCGCCTCGGCGGCCGCGTAGCAGGCGAGCGTCTCCTCGGTGCCGCCGGAGTAGCTCGAGCAGAGGATCGCGCGGTCGGGAGGCGTCCAGGGGGGCACTCCGTAGGCGCGGACGACGTCGAGCGGCCGCGACAGGCGCGACCCGAGCGCCGCCGCCGCGAGGTCGCCGCCGATCGCCGACCCGCCCATGCCGCAGACGATCAGCCCGCTCGCGTCGATCGGGTCGATCGCCGCCGAGCCGACCCGCCAGAGCGCGTCGCGGAGGAAGTCGGGGAGCGCCAGCGCCGCGCCGAGCTGATCGCCGGAATCGAGGCCGGCCAGGCGGTCGGCGAGCTCGCTCACACGCGCTCCCCGGGCTGGACGCGGGCCCCGGGCTCCAGTCCGGCGTCGGCCGACACCTTCGCTCCGGCGCCGATCACCGAGCCGTACGGCACGAGCGCCTCCGCCTCGACGACGGCGTCGGCAGCGAGGATCGAGCCGCGGACGACCGCACGGTCGCCGACGAAGCAGCCCTGATGGAGGGCCGATGCCTCGACCAGCGCACCGGCGCCGACCTGCGTCCCGATCCCGATCACCGCCTTCGGGCCGACCTCGGCGTCGGCGCCGACGGCGGCGTTGTCGTCGACGAAGGCGTGGGCGGCGACCTCGGCGCTGGGATCGACGACGGCGCTCGCGGCGACGTAGCGGCCGTGCTCGTCGACCATCTCCCCGGGCTCGGAGCGGACCCTGCCCGCGAGGATGTCCCAGCAGGCGTCGAGGTAGCGCTCGGGCGTGCCGATGTCCATCCAGTAGCCCTCGAGCCGGCGCGCGAACAGCCCCCTGCCGACGAGCTCGGGGAAGACGGAGCGCTCGATCGAGAAGTCGACGCCGGCGGGGACCATCTCGAGGATCTCCTTCTCGAGCACGTAGGCGCCGGCCGAGACCTCGTCGGTGTCGATGTCGGTGGGGTCGGGCTTCTCGAGAAAGCCGGTGATCTCGCCGTCGGGCCTGCGGCGGACGAGGCCGTAGGCGCTCGGGTCATCGACGGGATGGAGGGCGAGGGTCGCCCGGGCCCCGGCCGACTCGTGCCGCTCCCAGAGCGCGGTCAGATCGAGGTCGGTGAGAACGTCTCCGTTGAGGGCGAAGAAGCGGTCGTCGAGCAGGTCCCCGGCGAACTTGATCGCGCCCGCCGTGCCGCGCGGCTCCGGCTCCTCGACGTAGCGCAGGCGCGGGCCGTCGGAGGTGCCGTCGCCGAGGACGTCGCGGATGTCGTCGGTCCGAAAGCCGCAGGCCATGACCACGTCGTCGACGCCGTGGCGGTCGAGCCAGTCGATCATGTAGCGCAGGAACGGCCGATCGACGAGCGGGATCACCGGCTTCGGCAGGGTCAGGGTCACCGGCCGCAGCCGCGTGCCGTGCCCGCCGACGAGGATCAGTGCCTGCATGGAAGGGGGTTTCTACACCGTCGCGACGCGGCATGGAGGCTGGGAAGCGCTTCCGCAGCGAGGCGGCGAGGATCCGCGGAACCTCCCCCGAATGGGGTAGTTTCGCGCTGCCCGACCTCGAAGAGCTGCATCTCGGGTGCGCTATACGCCCCTGGATCGACGTTCTTCGCCGCCGTGAGGCGGGGCGCCGCTGGTGGAGAACCGCTCAGCGCCCGATTCCCTCGTAGGCGAACCCGGCCGCCCGCAGCGCCTCCGCGTCGAGGTAGTTGCGGCCGTCGACGATCACCGCCGACCGCATCGTCGCCGCCAGCGCCGGCCAGTCGAGCGCCGCGAACTCGGGCCACTCGGTGACGAGGATCGCCGCGTCGGCGCCGCGCAGCGCCTCCTCGGCGCTGGATGCGAACTCGGTCGTGGCCAGCAGATCCGAAGCCGCCTCGGTCGCGACCGGATCGTAGGCGACCACCTCCGCCCCCTCCCCCTGCAGCCGCGCCGAGAGCACCAGGCTCGAGGCCTCGCGCATGTCATCGGTGTTCGGCTTGAACGCGAGCCCGAGCAGGGCGATCCGCTTGCCCGCCAGCGCCCCCAGGCGCTTGGTCAGCTTGCCGATCACCCGCCGCTTCTGAAGCTCGTTCACCTCGATCACCGAGTTGAGGA
This sequence comes from uncultured Conexibacter sp., assembly GCA_964613275.1. Classification (GTDB taxonomy): domain Bacteria; phylum Actinomycetota; class Thermoleophilia; order Solirubrobacterales; family 70-9; genus RHKX01. The sequence continues at coordinate 2,283 of CAZTGN010000193.1, forward strand.
GCTGGAAGTGGTAGCCCGAGTTGCCGGCGAGCTGCTTCAGCGCCGAGACATCCTTCGGAAAGCAGCTGCCCCCGTAGCCGATCCCGGCCTTGAGGAAGGCGGCGCCGATGCGCTCGTCGAGGCCCATGCCGCGGGCGACCTCGGTGACGTCGGCGCCGACCTCCTCGCAGACGTTGGCGATCTCGTTGATGAAGGTGATCTTGGTCGCGAGGAAGGCGTTGGAGGCGAGCTTGATCATCTCGGCGCTGGCGACGTCGGTGCGGACGATCTCGCCGCCGAGCGGCTCATAGAGGGCGGCGACGGCATCGGCGGCCCACTCGGCTCCGCCGTCGGCGCCGATCACGACCCGGTCGGGGTTGAGGAAGTCGTCGACCGCCGATCCCTCCTTGAGGAACTCGGGGCAGGAGACGTAGGGGAGGCCGGGCATGTCGCGGCGGATCGCGGCGCCGGTGCCCGACGGCACCGTGCTCTTCATCACCAGCGCGTGCTCGGAGCCCTCCGGCAGCCGCTCGACGACGGCGCGAACCCGCGATAGGTCGGCGTCGCCGGAGTAGGTAGGAGGCGTGTCGACGCAGCAGAAGAGCAGCCGCGCGCCGGCGAGGAGCTCGTCCATCGAGGTCGTGAAGTGGAGCCGCTCGGCGTTGGCGGCGACGAGCTCGGGCAGGCCCGGCTCGTGGATCCCGACCTCGCCGGCGGCGAGCCGCCCGACCTTCGCCTCGTCGACGTCCATCGCCCAGACCTCATGACCGCGGGAGGCGAAGCATGCTGCCGTGACGAGGCCGACCCAGCCGACCCCGACGACCCCCACCGGTTCGCTCACTTGACCTCCTCCATGCTGGCGGCGATCGCCAGCATCTGCGACTCGTCGAGGGCCTGGGTCAGGGTGTTGCTGACCCAGTAGGAGTTGTCCCCGTCGTCGTGCCAGGCGACCATCCGCACCCGGTCGCCGTCGTAGTAGATGTCGTACTCGCGGCCGTCGATCTCGCGCGTCTCGGAGGGGTCCTTGAGGATCGGCGGATCCGACCAGGTCGTGCCCTGGACGCCGTAGTACTCGGGCAGCCGGTCGGGCGACCGGTACTCGATCACGAGCTTGTAGGCGGGCTGCTTCTTGTCGTCGGTGTCCTTGATCTCGTACTGGCGCGAGTCGGGGCTGTAGTAGGAGCCGGGCCCGACCACCGTCGGGATCCAGATCGGGAAGTCGAGCCGCCGGGCCGAGGTCCGGCCGAACGCCTCGAACTTGTTGATCCCGGTCTCGGGGTCGAGCGCCTCGGAGGTCGGGATCACGTTCGCCCCGTCAGCGGGGTCCTCCTCCTCCCTGGCGCCCCCGTTCGAGCCCGATCCGGGCTTCCTGGTCGCGTTCTCACCCCCGGTCGGTCCCGGCGTGTCCCTGCCGTTGAGGAACTCGTCGACCGCCTTCTCGATCTGCTCCGGGGTGGCGGTCACGTAGCTCGTCCCCAGCGTCCCGTCGAAGCTGATCTGGTTGATCGGCACGTCCTTGACCGCGAGGAACGCCTTGAACGCGCCGATCATCTGCGCGGCGCTGTCGATGTCGGAGGACGTGTAGTTGGTGAAGATGTCGATCAGGTCGCTGCTCGTGTCGCCGCCGAGCAGCGGCAGCACCTCGCTGACCGGGATCTGAGCGCGGGCGTTGCGGAGGAAGTCCTGCTGGCGGGCGGCGCGGACGATGTCGGTGTCGGTGTGGCGGTAGCGGACGTAGTCGAGCGCGTTCTGGCCGCAGAGCCGCTGGTAGCCGGCGTTGACGTTGATCTCGGCGAAGGTGTCGAGCGAGCTGAGCGCGGTCGAGTTGTCGTTGAAGTAGTGGCGGTCGACGTCGACGTAGACGCAGCCGATCGCGTCGACCGCCTTCGCGAAGCCGTTGAAGTCGACGTTGACGACGTGGTTTATCTCGAGCCCTGTCAGGCTCTTGACCGTCGCCAGGGTCGACTCGACGCCGCCGTCGGCATAGGCATCGTTGAGCTTGCCGACCCCGTAGCCGGGAATGTCGACCTTGAGGTCGCGCGGCAGCGAGAACAGCGACAGGACCTCGTCCTCGGGATCGACGCGGAGCAGCATCGTCGTGTCGGAGCGCCCCGGGTCGCCCTCGATGTTCGTCCGCTTGTCGGAGCCGATGATCAGGATCGTCTGCGGGTCGCCGGGGTCGAGCCCCGCGAGCTTGTCCTGCAGGCCCGGCAGCGGCTGCAGCCGCGCGGCGACGTCGGTCAGGAGCAGCAGCGACGAGACCGATACCGCGGTCGCCACGGTGACCACGATCACCACCGAGGCCGTCAGAAAGCGCCACCACAGCGCCGGGGTATTGACCTCCGGGTCCGCCTCGGGCTCCTCGTAGGAGGCCGCCGCGATCGGGGTCGGCGGCGGGCCGCGGCGAACCACGGTGTGCTCCTCGGCCTGCCCGGGGGGAGGCTCCGACGGCTCGCCTGGGTGGCCCGGCGATGCTCCCTCGGCCGCGGCGGCGGCAGCCCGCTCCGCCTCATCGCCTTCGGCCGCCACGGCCCACTCCTCGGTGTCGGGCCCGGGGGCGGCCCGCTCGGGTACGGACCACTCACCGGCGGCCGGGGCGTCACCGGCGTCACCGGCGCCCGGTGCGGCTTCGCCGGCGCCCGGTGCGGCG
>CAZTGN010000194.1:0-4848 GCA_964613275.1 uncultured Conexibacter sp.
GGCGGCGATCGGGATCGCCGCCTGCGGAGGCGGGGATGGCGACGGGGGTGAGGGCGGTGGCGAGCCGTTCACGCTGACGCTCGACTTCTACGTCAACCCCGATCACGCCGGCATCTACACGGCCCTCGATCGCGGCTACTTCGACGCCGCGGGACTCGACGTCGAGCCCCAGGTCCCCTCCGATCCCGCGGCACCGATCAAGCAGGTCGCCGCCGGGCGCACCGACCTCGCGATCTCCTACGAGCCGGAGGTGATGCTCGCGCGCGATCAGGGCCTCGACGTGGTCGCCGTCGCCGCGCTCGTCAACGGCCCGCTGACGTCGCTGATCTCGCTTCCCGAGGCAGGCATCGAGTCGACGGCCGATCTGGCCGGGAAGACCGTCGTCACCGCCGGGATCCCCTACCAGGCCGCCTACCTCGAGACGATCTTCCTGCGGGCCGGGGTCGATCCCGATTCGGTCGAGCTGGTCGACGTCGGATTCAACCTGATGCCGCCGCTGATCTCCGGGCGCGCCGACGCGATGTTCGGCGGGTTCCTCAACGTCGAGGGCGTCGATCTCGCCGAGCGCGGCCTCGACCCGCGGGTCGTCCCCGTCGACCGGCTCGGAATCCCGACCTACGACGAGCTCGTGCTCGTCGCCGACGGCGAGCGGGTCGAGTCCGACCCGGAGCCGATCCGGGAGTTCCTGGCGGCACTCGAGCGCGGCACCTACGCCGCCGACGACGATCCCCGGGCCGCCACAGATGCGCTGCTGGCTGCCAGCGAGGGCCTCGACCCGGAGCTGACCCGGGCCGAGGTCGACGCGACCCTGCCGCGGCTGCTGCCGCCCGGAGATCGGCCCTACGGGTGGATGGACCCCGAGCGCTGGCAGCGCTTCGCCGACTACCTCCACCGGGCCGGGCAGATCGACTCGCGCCCCGATGCCGCCGACCTGCTCACCAACGACCTGCTCCCGCCGGCCCGCGGCGGCTGACTCGCGCTCAGGCGGCCGCGTACCCGGGGTGCGGCGGGCGGCGGCGGCGCGGCGCCGCCGCGGCGGCGCGCGGGGAGCCGACCAGGGTGAGCCGGGCCGCGAGGCCGCGCCAGGGGGCGTAGGGGGCGTAGAACTCCTCGACCTCGGCTACCGTCGCACGGCGACCGAGCCCGGCGAGGCGCCCGACCAGCTTCAGGTAGGCGACGTCACCGGCCGGCAACGCATCGAGATCGCCACGGCCCTTCAGCGCCAGGCACTGGATCGTCCAGGGGCCGATCTCGCTGATCTGCAGCAGCCGCGCGTCGCCGGCCGGGTCGGCCGGGTCGCAGCGCCCGGCCGCGATCTCGCGAGCCGCCTTGATCAGCGCCAGCGCCCGCTTCGGGGCGAGGCCGCAGGCCGCGAGCTCGGCCGGCGCGAGCTCGGCGACGAGCGCGGGGGCGGGGACGTCGGCGAGCGGCCGTGAGCCGACCGGGCCGCGGAGCACCGGGCCCCAGCGGGCGACGATCCGCCGCTGGATCGCGGCCGCCTCCCGCGACTCGATCAGCTGCTCGGTCACCGCCCAGGCGAATGCCTCCCACGCGTTCGGACAACGGCGCACGCGGTAGTCGGGCAGGCGTCGGATCAGGGGGCGGAGCAGCGGATCGCGGGCGAAGCGGCGCCGGAACGGCGTCAGGTCGTCGTCGACCGCGAGGGCGTGGCGAACGCGCGCGATCGCCGCCTCGAGGTGGTCGTCACCGGCCCGATCGCAGGAGCCGGCGAGCCACGGCTCGGGGGCCGGCAGCGCGGCGATCTCGACCGTTCCGGCGCGCGGCCCGGCCCAGGCGCGGGCGAGCACCGGGCGCCCCTCGAGGTGGAGGAAGCGCTCGTAGATCCGGCCACGGTGCCGCGAGACGCGATCGGGCACACGGCCGCCGAAGCGGTAGCTGCCCGGCGGGACGACCGCGACGACCAGCGAGCCGCCGGGCCCGCGGCACGGCCGGCCGCCGCCGGGCATCAGCGACCGAGCAGGTGAACGTCGACGAGGAAGGAGCGGCTCGCGACGACCTCGCGGTCGGGGCGTCCGCGGCGCAGGGGCCGGCGGCCGCGGCCGCCGGCGACCGCCTCGGCGGCGCTGCCGGCGGCGACGGTCACCGCGCCCGCCGCGATGCCCCCGGCGGCGACGACCGCGAGCGCGCGAACCTCGCCCTTCCACGCGTCGAGCTCGGACGGCGTGCGGCGGGTCGGGAGCGGGCGGACCGGCTCCTCGCCGCTCGAGCTCTCGCCGTCGGCGATCGGCTCCTCGACCGCCTCCGCCTCGACAACGGGTGAGCTGCTCATCGTCGCCAGTCTACGCGCCGCCCCGGCGCTGCGACGACGCCAAGTGGGACACTTCCGGCATGGGCGAGCAGCTTTCCGCGCAAGGTCCGCGAATCGAGACCGACGTCTTCGCGAAGGCGCGCGACCACGATCGCCGCGAGATCCTCGAGCTGGCGGAGCGGGCCGACATGATGCCGTACTTCCGGCTGCTCACATCGCAGGCGGGCCCGGTGGTCGAGATGGAGGGACGCGAGATGCTGATGCTCGGGTCCAACAACTACCTCGGGCTGACCGGCGACCCACGCGTCAAGCGGGCCGCCCGCGACGCGCTGGACACCTACGGGACGGCGTTGACCGGCTCGCGCCTGCTGAACGGGACGATTCCGCTCCACGTCGAGCTCGAGGAGGAGCTCGCCGACTGGATGGGGACCGAGGCGACGCTCGTGTTCACGACCGGCTACCAGGCGAACGTCGGCTGCATCGGGACGATCCTCGGCCCCGGCGACACCGTGATCTGCGACTCCGGCGACCACGCCTCGATCCTCGACGGCTGCCGGCTGTCCGGAGCGAAGCTGCGGCCCTTCCGCCACAACCGCATCGACAAGCTCGAGCGGATGCTCGAGCGTGCCGCCGGCGACGGCGGCGGCGTCCTAGTCGTCGTCGATGGCGTCTTCTCGATGGAGGGCGACATCTGCCCGCTCAACGACGTCGTCGCGCTCTGCCGCCGCTACGGGGCGCGGCTGATGGTCGACGAGGCCCACGGCGTCGGCGTGCTGGGAGCCCGTGGAGCCGGCGCCAGCGAGCTGCTCGGAGTCGAAGAGGCGGCCGACCTGCGGATGGGGACCTTCTCGAAGAGCTTCGCCTCCTGCGGCGGCTTCATCGCCGGGCCGGCGGAGGTGATCGACTACCTGCGGATCGCGGCCCGATCATTCCTGTTCAGCGCTGCGGCGGTCCCGGCCGCGGTCGGTGCCGCACTGGCCGCCCTGCGGATCATCCGCGACGAGGGCCCGGAGCTGATGGCGAAGCTCCTCGACAACGCCGCCTACCTGCACCGCGGGCTCGGCGACCTCGGCCTCCGGGTCGTCGAGCCGACGCGGCTGCCCGCCGGCGGCGAGGCGCTCACCCCGATCGTGCCGGTGATCGTCGGCGAGGACGTGCGGGCGGCGATGCTCTGGAAGGCGCTCTACGCGGAGGGGCTCTACACGAACGTCGCCCTCCACCCGGCGGTGCCCCCGGCCGGGGCGCTCCTGCGGACGAGCCTGATGGCCACCCACGAGACCGAGCACCTCGATCGGGCCCTGGCGATCTTCGCGGGCGTGATCGAGCGCTCGCCCGAGCTCCTCGGCGACTGAGCCCGCGCCCTCGTCGGCGGCGATCGCCGTCCGGCTTCTACCCCGGTTCGGGTAGTTTCGACTTGTCCGATCGTTCACAAGCGCCAATTCGGCCAACCGGGGACGAAAAAACATGCTCTTAGCGGGTCGGCGGAGGGGGTTTCGGGGGCGCCTGCGGACGCGCCCCGACGGCGGTCACTAGGGTGCCCACTCACCGAACGCCCACAGGGACGAGAGCGACTCGGAAGGGTTCCGTGAAGGGGGCCTCCCGGGTCCGGGATCGGAGCATCGATCGACCCCGTTCGGGCCGGAAAACCTGTCTGACCACCACCGCACTCATCGCAGGAGGAGGAGTGAGTATGGAAGCTGCCTCGACGGCTGCACCCGCCGCTGTGCCCCAACACATCCGTGCCCTCGAGCACGCCAACCGGGTTCGCCTGGCCCGCGCCGCCCTCAAGCGCGCGGTCCGGGCCGGAGATCTGAGGGCGGAGCAGATAGTCCGCTCCTGCCCCTGGGAGGCCGAGACCATGTCGGTCTCGGAGCTGCTGCGCAGCCAGTCGCGCTGGGGGCGGACCAGGACCCGCAAGTTCCTGGTGCCGCTCGCCGTCAGCGAGAACCGCCAGCTCGGACGGCTGACGCTGCGCCAGCGTGACGCGCTGGCCACCGCGCTCGAGAAGAAGCTGGCCGCACGACGCTGAGGCCGCCGCGGCCGAGCCCGGGACTCCTCGGTGCCGGGCAAGTCGCAGGGGCGGCTCCGGAAGGGCCGTCGGGCGTGACCCGGCGGTCCGGGCGCGGTCGAGCAGCCCGGAGGAACGCGAGTCGCGCAGTTTCCTCAGCGGCGCCTGCGGGGCGGCGTGAACCGGTAGCGGGCGCCTCCCGACCGGCTGCTGAACAGGCGGGTCAGGAGCGCCGCGGCGACGGCGAAGACCGCGAGGCCGATCGCGGCGCGGGCGAGCGCCGGCAACCCTTCCGGGGCGAGGTAGAAGAGCAGCCCGAGGACGATCAGGGCCGGCACGCCGGCCAGCACCACCGTGTGCGAGCGGTAGCCCGCGAGGTGCTCGCGGATGCTCAGCTCGAGCCCGCCGATCGAGCCGAGGGCCAGTCCCGCCGCGATCAGGATCGGCCCACGGTCGCCGCCGACGACGAACTGGCCGAGGCCGAGCATGACGCTCCCGGCGAGCACGCAGAGCTCGAACAGCGGAAAGCTCCCCCACGGCGCCGGCGGCGGCTCCCCGGCGCCGGCTTCCC
>CAZTGN010000195.1:0-4830 GCA_964613275.1 uncultured Conexibacter sp.
TCACCAGGTCCTGCTGGCAGGCGAGCGCGAGCGCCGGCTCGCGCAGCTCGCCGGCGTGGGCCATCGTCCACTCGACACCGTCGTAGCCGGCGCCGAGCAGCGACTCGACGACGGCATCCGCCGCCATCTCCTCGTAGCCGAGCGCCGCGATGAAGCCGATCGGTCGGGCCGTCGTCAAAGCGCGGCCTCGACCTCGGCCAGCGCCGCGCCGAACAGCTCGGCCATCTCGACGATCTCGTCCTCCGTGACGTTGACCGCCGGCTTGAACTTGATCACGTTGCCGTTGGAGCCGAAGACCGGGCCGCTCTTTCCGACCATCAGGCCGTGCTCGAGGCAGGCCGCCATCACCTGGTCGGTCTCCGTGCAGGCGCGCTCCTTCGTCTCGCGGTCGCGGACGAGCTCGACGCCGACCATCAGCCCCTGGGCGCGGATGTCGCCGATCAGCTTCGAGCCCTTCTCGATCTCGCGCAGGCGGTCGACGAGGAGGCCGCCCATCCGCTCCGAGTTGGCCGGCAGGTCGTCGCGGACCATCACCTCGATCATCGCCAGCGCCGCCGCGCAGGCGACCGGGTTGCCGGCCTGGGTGAAGCCGTACTCCCAGGGCAGCAGCTCCGAGTACTCGGGGGTGGTGATCGTCGCCGCCAGCGGCAGCCCGCCGCCGAGCGCCTTGCCGAGCACGATCATCTCCGGCTCGACGCTCGTCCGCTGCGTCGCGTACATCGGCCCGCAGCGGCAGAACGCGCCCTGGACCTCGTCGACGATCAACGGCACCTCGTGCTCGCGGCAGATCTCGTGGACCCGCTCGAGGTAGCCGTCGGGCGCGGGGATCATGCCGCCGTTGGCCTGCAGCGGCTCGACGACGACCCCGGCGGGCCCGTTCGTGTGACCCTTGCGGAGCGCGAAGTCGACGTGATCGGCACAGGCGAGATCGCAGCTGGAGCGCTCGAGGCCGAGCGGGCAGCGGTAGCAGTCGTAGTTCGGCACCCGCATCTGCCGCGGCAGGTAGCGGTCGAGGCCCTGGTTGGCGCCCTCGACCATCCCCGGGTCGACGTAGGTCATCCCGATCGTCGCGAAGCTGCGGCCGTGGAAGGCGGCGTCGAGGACGACGAAGTCGGTGCCGCCGGTGGCCCGCATCGCGAGGTGGACGGCACCCTCGACCGCCCCCGCCCCCGAGAGCGCATAGAGCACCTTCGAGAGGCGCCCGGGAGCGAGCTCGGCGAGCTTGTGGGCCAGCTCGGTCCGCACCTCGCTCTCGAACACAGGCGATACGTAGTCGATCGTGTCGAGCTGGTCGATGATCGCCTGCTTGACCTCGGGATGGCGGAAGCCGAGGTTGAGCACCCACTCGGCCGAGATCGCGTCGAGGTACTCGGTCCCGTCGGCGTCGCTCACCCGCAGCCCCGCGCCGCTGACGAGCGCCATGTCGACGTCGCCCATGCACTTGATCACGTGCTCATCGGAGGCGGCACGCAGCTCACGGCTCCTGCTCATCGCGACTCCTTCCCGTCGGCGCTCACCCGCTCACTCCGGAAGATATTCGGGCTTCGGCAGATCCCAGTGGCCGACGTTGATGCCCTCGGTGTCCTCGGGGCGCCGGGATAGCATGAACTCGATCAGGTACGGCCCCTCCGAGGCGATCGCGCGGCCGACCGCGGACGCCACCTGGTCGGCGCTCTCGACCCGCTCGGCGCCGCAGTTGAACGCCTCCGCGATCGCGACGAAGTCGACCGGCATCAGCTCGTCGCCGCGGCGCGAGCGGAACTCGACCGAGAACGCGCGGTCCTCGCCGAACATCCCGCGCTGGAAGTCGCGGATCGACAGCCAGCCGGTGTTGTTGAGGCAGGCGACGATGCAGGCGGCGCCGGTCTCGGCCGCCACCGCGAGCTCCTGGATCGTCTGCTGCAGGTCGCCGTCACCGGCGAAGCCGACGACCGGCCGGTCGGGCTGGGCGAGCTTGGCGCCGATCGCCGCCGGCAGCGTGTAGCCCATCGTCGAGTAGCCGCCGGGGCTGAGCCAGGTCCGCGGCTCGTAGGAGAGGAACTCCTGGAAGGCCTGGATCTGGGGGTGGCCCGCGGAGGCGATCGCGATCGTCTCCCGCGGCGTCGCCTGGCGGACCTCGTGCAGCACCCGGCTCATCGAGAGCTGATCGGTCCAGCGCGCCTGGATCTGCTCGCGCCAGCGCTTGCGCCACTCGGCGAGCTCGGCCCTGTACTCCGGCCGCGAGACGCCGTCGGGGCCGCCGCGGTCCTGCAGTGCCGCGAGCAGATCGACCAGACCGGAGCGGGCGTCGCAGACGGCGCCGACGGCGGTCGGGTAGTTCTTGCCGATCTCGGTCGGGTCGATGTCGAAGTGGACGATCTCGGTCGGCGGGACCGAGAACGACTGGCCCTCGACGTAGGAGGACGAGGTCTGCTCGGCGAACCGGGTCCCGACCGCGAGGATCACGTCCGCCTCGCGCGACATGTGGTTGCCGACGACGGTCCCGTTGGCGCCGGTGTGCTCGGCGGCCAGTGGATGATCCTCGGGGAAGATCCCCTTGCCCATCATCGTCACGATCACCGGCGCGTCGAGGTACTCGGCGACCGCTCGCACCTCGGCCGCCGCGCCGGCGGTCAGGCAGCCGCCGCCGGCGAGGACGACCGGACGCTCGGCGGACAACAGCTTCGCCGCGGCGGCGTCGACCGCATCGGGATCGGGGCGGGATGCGCCGCGGGCCGGCCGGCGCCGGGCGGGGTCGGGGACCGGCAGCTCGGTGGTCTGCGCCTGCACGTCCATCGGCAGCTCGACGTGGACCGGGCCGGGCCGGCCCGAGAGCATCGTGTTGAACGCGCGCGGGAGGACGTCGGCGAGCAGGTCGACGTGCTGGACGTCCCAGTTCCGCTTCACCATCGGCTGGATGATGTGCGGGAAGACGTTGTCCTGCTGGCGCTCGAGCTCCTGCAGGACGCCGCGGCCGAGCATGTAGGTCTGCGGGCCGCCGGTGAACGAGATCAGCGGGATCGAGTCGACGAACGAGGTGGTGAGGCCGGTCGCGACGTTCATCGAGCCGGGGCCGATCGAGGTCAGCGTTGCGAGCGGTCGGCCCGAGGCGCGGTAGTAGGCGTCGGCCATGTGCGCGGCCGCCTGCTCGTGGCGCGGCGCGATCACGGTGATCTCGTCCTCGCGGTCCTTGAGCGCGTCGAACGCGGCCATGTCGCCGTGCCCGGGGATCCCGAAGACATAGGGCACGCCCTCGGCCACCAGGTACTCGGCGACCATCTCGCCACCCGTCAATGCCATCTGCCGCTCCTCTCGCGTCGCTTGCCCGGCGGTGACGGGCGGGGCGCGGATCCAGCGTCCCGGCCCGGGTCACCGCGCTTTTCACATGCAGCCTGTAACATGTTACCCGCTGTATCCAGAGCTTGCGTGCCCGTAGATGCGCTCCGCAGTCAACGCCTCCCCGCCCAGCCTCGCCGAAGGGACCCTGGCGGCTGAGCTCACGGCGCTGGTGCCGCTCGGGGAGGTCGTCAGCGAAGGAGCCCGACTCCGCGAGGCCCGTGGCGATGCGACCGAGTCGCGGGGGCTGCGCGGCACGTGCGGGGCGCTGGTCCTCCCCGGCAGCGCCGCCGAGGTCGCCGCGGTCATGGCCTGCTGCTACGAGCGCGACGTCCCGATCTTCACCCGCGGCGGCGGCACGGGCCTCGCCGGCGGCGCCGTCCCCGACGGCGGGATCGTGCTCTCGCTCGAGGGGATGCATGCGATCCGGACGGTCGATCCGGGGCAGTGGCGGATGGAGGCCGAGGCCGGCGTCCGCACCGCGCGAATCCAGAGGGTGGCGCGCGAGAACGGCCTCGTCTTCCCGCCCGACCCCGGCGCCGGCGAGCAATCCACCCTCGGCGGCAACATCGCCACCAACGCCGGCGGCCCGCACGCGTTCAAGTACGGGGTGACCGGAAGCTGGGTCACCGGGCTCGAGGTCGTGCTGCCGCCCGGAGAGGTCGTCACCATCGGCGGCCCCGTCCGCAAGGACGTCGCCGGCTTCGACCTCCTCCACCTGCTGACCGGCAGCGAGGGCACGCTCGGGATCATCACCGCGGCCTGGCTCCGGCTCGTGCCGGCGCCGGAGGCGCAGACGATCGTCGTCGGCTTCTACGAGGACATCGAGTCCGGGTGCTCCGCCGTCGCCGACGTGATGGCGAGCGGGGTTCACCCGGCCGTGCTCGAGTATCTCGACGCCGGCGCGCTTGCGGCGAGCATCGGCTCGTTCCCCTTCGCCGCGCCCGCGGACCCCGCGTTCGCGGTGATCGCCGAGGTCGACGGCGGCGCCGCCGGGGTCGAGGCGGGCGCGGCCGAGGTCGTCGCGGCGATGTCCGTCGCCGCGGTCGGCGACGCCCTGCGGCTCTCCGGCCGCCGCGACGCCCGGTCGTTGTGGGGCTGGCGCGACGGGGTCTCGATCGCGGTCAACGCGCAGCGCGGCGGCAAGGTTTCCGAGGACATCGTGGTGCCGGTCGACCGTCTCGCCGACGCGATCCGGGGGACGCTCGCGATCGGCGAGCGCCGCGGGCTCCCGGCCTGCTCGTGGGGGCACGCCGGCGACGGCAACATCCACGCGTCCTACCTGATCGAGCCCGGGAACGAGGACGAGCTCGCCCGCGCCGAGCGTGCCGCCGGCGAGACGTTCGACCTCGCGATCGAGCTCGGCGGCTCGATCAGCGGCGAGCACGGGATCGGCAGCCTCAAGACCGGCTGGGTCGAGCCGGCGCTCGGACCGACGCTCGTCCGCCTCCAGGACGAGATCAAGCGGACCTTCGACCCGAAGCTCCTCCTCAACCCCGGCAAGAAGATCCCGGT
>CAZTGN010000196.1:0-4788 GCA_964613275.1 uncultured Conexibacter sp.
GGCGCAGCGCGACCGTCCTTCCGGGCCGGTGGGCGGCGCCCGGCGACGCGCGCCGGCAGCGCGACCCTTCCGACGTCCGCCACGGGCGGCGGCGGAGCCGGACGCGAACTATCCTTCCGGGCCCGTGAGCGACGCCCCCGAGCCGTCCGAGCACCGCTTCATCGCGCCCGTCGTCGGCCCCGACGACGGGCGCCGCTTCACCGACTCGGGGATCGAGGTCGATCGCCGCTACGAAGCCGGCGACGTCGGGCCGGGGCTCGGGGAGCGGCTCGGCGAGCCGGGCTCGTTCCCGTTCACGCGCGGGATCCACGAGGGCATGTACCGGGACCGGCTCTGGACGATGCGCCAGTACGCGGGCTTCTCGAGCCCCGAGGACACCAACGAGCGCTACCGCTACCTGATCGAGCACGGCTCGACCGGCCTCTCGATGGCCTTCGACCTGCCGACCCAGCTCGGCCGCGACTCCGACGACCCGCTCTGCGACGGCGAGGTCGGCCGCACCGGGGTGCCGATCGACACGATCGAGGACATGCGGATCTGCTTCGAGGCGATCCCGCTCGACCAGGTCTCGACCTCGATGACGATCAACGCCCCGGCCGCGGTGCTGCTGCTGCTCTACGAGCTCGTCGGCGAGGAGCAGGGCGTCGCCGCCGCCGAGCTCCGCGGGACGGTCCAGAACGACGTCCTCAAGGAGTACATGGCGCGCGGCAACTACATCTACCCGCCGGAGCCGACGATGCGGCTGACGACCGACATCTTCGAGTACTGCGCCGCGAACGTCCCGAGGTGGAACACGATCTCGATCAGCGGCTACCACATCCGCGAGAAGGGCTGCTCGGCCGTCCAGGAGGTCGCGTTCACGCTCGCCAACGCGATCGCCTACGTCGAGGCGGCGCTCGACCGCGGCCTCGAGATCGACGCCTTCGCGCCGCGCCTCGCCTTCTTCTTCAACTGCCACAACAACGTCTTCCAGGAGATCGCGAAGTTCCGCGCGGTGCGGCGGATGTGGGCCGAGATCGTCCGCGAGCGGTTCGGCTCCGACAGCCCGCGCTCGCAGATGATCCGCTTCCACACCCAGACCGGCGGCGTCACCCTGCAGGCGCAGCAGCCCGAGGTGAACATCATCCGCGTCGCCCTGCAGGGCTTCGCCGCGGTCGCCGGCGGCACCCAGTCGCTGCACACCAACGGCTTCGACGAGGCGCTGGCGCTGCCGACCGAGCGCTCGGCCCGGATCGCGCTGCGCACCCAGCAGGTGATCGCCTACGAGTCCGGCGCCACCGACACGGTCGACCCGTTCGCCGGCTCCTACTTCATCGAGTCGCTGACCGACGAGATCGAGGCCCGGGCGAGGGAGCTGATGGCGCAGGTCGAGGAGATGGGCGGCTCGGTGGCCTCGCTCGACTTCATGCAGCGTGAGATCGAGGAGTCGGCCGCCAGCTATCACGCGCGCTACGAGAGCGGCCAGGACATCGTCGTCGGCGTCAACGAGTTCGTCACCGACACGATCGACGACGTCGACATCCTCAAGGTCGATCCCGAGGCCGAGCGGCGTCAGGTCGCCCGGCTGAAGGCTCACAAGCAGTCGCGCGAGCAGGCCGCGGTGGACGCCCGACTCGGCGAGCTCGCCCACGTCGCGGCGGGCGAGGGCAACCTGCTGCCGCCGCTCAAGGGAGCGCTCCGCGCCGGAGCCTCGATCGGCGAGGTCTGCGGGACGATGCGCGAGGTCTTCGGCGAGTACCGGGGCGGGGCGTTCTTCTGAGGGGCCTTCGGCCGTGGTGATCACCGAGCGGTTCGCCTGGGCGCACCTGCCGAAGACCGCGGGCGACGCCACGGCGAAGATGTTCGCGGCCGTCCCCGGCCTGGTCCGCTACCAGGCGCCGCTCGACTCGGACCACAAGCACGACGGCTTCTGGGTCCATGCCGAGGCGATCGAGGGCAAGCTGCGGGTGATGAACATCCGCCGCCTCCCTTCCTGGATCCTGAGCATCGCCCACCACAAGGCGATCTCCGGCATCCACCCCGACTACCAGCCGCTGCCGATGGCGTCCGTCGAGGAGATGGCCGACGAGACCGACCCCGACGAGGTCCTCAGGTGGACGACCGGCCCCGAGCACCCGGTTCAGCGCTGGCTGCGCGCCGAGAACCTCGCCGCGGACGTCGAGCAGCTCCTCCGCGACGTCGGGGTGGGGGCGGACGAGGCCCGCGCGGCGATCGAGTCGGTTCCGTGGGTCGGCAACTCCTACGAGCACGACGTCTCGCGGGTCTTCACCGCCGAGCAGATCAGCCGGATGTACGAGCGCAACCCGGACTGGAGGAAGGCCGAGCTGGAGGCCTACGGCGACATCCCGGCACCGATCGGCTGACTCTCCCGCTCGCCGCTAATCGAGACCCAGCAGGCGCTGCACCGCGCCGATCACGGCGGGGCCGAGGGACCGCTCCCAGTCGTTGCTCCAGTCAACCGACGCATCGCGGACGCGCCCCTGATGATCGTCCACCCGCGCGGCCGCGGCGGCGAGGCCCGCCGTGACGCCCTCGATGCTGGGCTCGGCGGCGATCAGGTTCGGAGAGATCGCGGCCAGCCGCTCGGCGGTCTTGGTGGCGAACGTGTTGGTGACCGTCAACAGGCCCGCCGACGCCATCTCGATCGGCACCAGGCTCGGATGGGGCGTGAGCATCAGCGACAGCCCGACGTCGTAGCCCCCGAGGATCTCCCCGTAGCGGGACTGGTCCTGGCGCGGCAGGACGTCGAGCTCGTTCCCGTCCGCGATCGCGACCCGGCTGCGCCCGGAGACCGAGCCGATGCCGAAGAACTCCCACTCCGCGCCGAAGGTCCCGGCCTCGATCGCCCGCGAGATCGCGATCATCCCGAGCTCGAACATGTTCCGCTTCGCGTGCGGCTCCGAGCGCGCGTAGAAGAGCAGGCGGCGGCCCTCGCGGTCGGCGAGGTCCGCGACCGTGGGAGCCCTGACCGGGGTGATCGCGTTCTCGAACGAGACCGACGATCGGTCGCCGTCGCCAGCCTCCCCCGAGTAGACCCCGATCCGGTTGGCGGCGAAGTAGGCGCGCAGGAACTCGGTCGAGAACAGCGCCGCGTGCGGGAACGAGTAGGTGGCGGCGGCGATCGCCGCCCAGGAGCCCATCACGAACGTGAACGGCTCGTACTCCTGGATCAGGTAGAGGAACCGCCCGCTCCCGGTCAGCGAGACGGCGTCGCGGGCGTGGTAGGCGGTCCACCAGGTGGTGGCGACGAACCGGTCCCGCGGGCTGATCGCGACCTCGCCCTGCTCGCGGGCGAAGGCCACCTCGATCCTCGACATCGCACCGGCGAGGCCGCTGTAGGCCTCGACCTGCTCACGCCAGTCCGCCGGCAGCTCCGGGGTCGGATCGACGGTCACGATCCGTACCCGGTGACCGGCCTCGGCGAGCTTGCGGGCGAGGTTGAACTTGGCGATGTAGCCGCCGAACAGGTGCCGGAGGTCGATCGTCGGGATCAGCAGGTTGATCCGCTCGGGCTCGTCGTCGGATGCCCTGAACCCGAGCGGCGCCAGCAGGCGCTCGATGTGGGCGGTCTCGGGATCGGGGAAGGCCTCGCCCTCGGCCTCCTCCAGGGGCGGCGGCAGGCTGGCGTCGAAGGGCGAGCCGATCGGACGCTCCCAGTCGCGGCTGTGGTGGCGCATCAGGTGGCGCCAGAGCAGGCTCTCGGCGAGCATCCGCTCGGCGCCGAGCGTCTCGCTCCGAGCCAGCCCGCGCAGGCCGCGAAGCCGCAGCCACGCGATCCCGGCACGCGAGCGATCGGCCCAGGCGAACCGCCGCAGTGCCGAGCGCTTGCGCCCCGACGCGTCGGGCACGCGCTCGAGAAGAGCGGACGCGAGCACCTCGAGGCGGACGTAGCTGCGGAAGTAGGCGGCGTGGGCGTCGGCGAAGCGGCCGCGCCAGTAGCTGATCCCGATCCGCTCCCGCAGCCCGCCCGCTCCGGCGATACCGGCGTTGGCCCTGGCGTGGCCGAGCGCCGCGCCGCGGTGCTGGACGTAGTCGTAGAGCGGCCGATCGACGTAGGCGACCTCGCCCATCGTCATCGCGACGAGGCCCAGCCAGTGATCGTGGTACTGGTGCTCGCCCGGCACGTCGGGGAACGGCAGCGCCCGCTCGACGACCTCGCGGCGCAAGAGCGACGCGGCGCCGGTGATCGTGTTCGCGATCAGAAGCGACAGCAGGTTCGTGTGGTTGTTGCGCCGGCTCGTCCAGTAGGTCTCGGCCAGCACGCCGCCGCCGGAATCGACGAGCCGCTGGTCGCTGTAGACCAGCATCGCGCTGCCGATCTCCGCCCGCAGCGTCGCCAGCTTGTCGGGGTGCCAGCGGTCGTCCTGATCGCAGAGCGCGACGAGGCCGGCATCGGCGGGGACCATCCCGAGCGCCCGCTCGAAGCTCCGGTAGAAGCCGAGCCGGCGCTCGCTGCGCGCGAGCAGGAACCGCTCGTCGCCCTCGAGCTCGGCCGTGATCTCACGGAAGCGGTCGGCCCGCGAGCGGTCGTCGCTGACGACGCAGACCCAGTTCGTGTCGGTCTGCTCGCGCAGCGAGCGCACCTGGGCGCGAAACAGGTCCATGTCGGGGTTGTAGGTCGCCATCACGACCGCGATCCGGGCCTTCGGGGGATCGACGGGGGCGGTGCGGTCGATGCTTCCGAGCGGCGGCGGGCCGGCGACGACCCGCGCGATCTCGGCGACCTCCTCCCCGCCGCCCGCCAGCGCGGCCCTGACCGCGAGGACCGTCTCGCTTCCGGGCTCGCGG
>CAZTGN010000197.1:0-4730 GCA_964613275.1 uncultured Conexibacter sp.
AGCTGTCGCAGTCGTTCGCGTCGTTCGGGTCACCGGAGGCATCGACGCAGCCCGAGTACTCGACCGGGTCACCGATCCCGACGCCGGTGTAGGTCCAGGCGTAGCGGAACTTGACCCGCTTGCCGGGCACGACCTCCGTCGACTTCACGAACGCGACCGAGCCGGTCGGGGCGCCGCCGACCAGGATCTGGGCGGCGATGTCGCTCTCGGTGACCGTGAACGGCCCGGTGCCGAGGTTGGTGACCTTGACGACGAAGCCCCTCGTCTTCGTCTTGCCGTTGGTCGCCCAGGTCGGGTTCCTCACGATCACCCGGGCGGCGTAGTCGTTCACATCGACGACGGGCGGGTTGACCTCGACCGTCATCGTGTCGGTGTCACAGAGCGGCGGCGAGCCGTCGTCGCAGACCTCGAGCTGGAAGGTCAGCGTCGCCGGGCCGGTCGGAGCGGTGAAGCCCGGCGTCGCCGTGTTGGCGCCGGTCAGGGTCACCGCCGGACCGCCGGTCTGGGTCCAGGCGTAGGTCAGCGGGTCGCCGTCGGGATCGGAGGATCCGCTCCCGCTCAGGTTCGCCGGGGACCCGGAGTCGACCGTCTGGTCGGCTCCGGCGTCTGCCGTCGGCGGCTGGTTGGTGACGACGCCCGTCCAGGTCTTGGTGGCAGTGTCGGTCACCTCGCCCGCGTCACAGGCGTCGTTGCCGTTTCCGTCCAGGCATGCCTTGATCGTGTCCACGCCGGCGCTGGTGCCGGTGTAGGCGTGGCTGGCCTTGCCGTCGGTCCCGGTCGTCTTCGTGACCGCTGGCTGCGGGTTGGCGCCGCTCACCTCGAACACGATGTCCGACCCGGGCACCGGGCTGCCGAGGCTGTCCTTGAGCTCGGCCGTCACGGTGTGCTCGCTGTTGATCGGGTTCGTCGCCGACTCGGGGGTGAGCGTCAGCGTCGGCGGGATCACCGGCTCGCCGCCGACCGCCTTGAAGCCCCAGATGAACGTGTTCGGCTCCCCGGTCAGCTCACCGCCATTCGGCTGGCCGAGCGAGTACAGCTCAAGTGCGGCGGCGCTGATCGCTGCGTTGGCCGCCGTCTCGGTGCCGGCCGCGCCGTAGAAGATGCTGAACTCCTTCTTCTCCCCGGCCGCGAGGGCCCCGAAGCTGAAGTCGAACAGCGCGCCGTGATCGTCGGGGCCCTTGTCGGTGAAGTCGGCGTTGTCGCTCGCCGGATCGATCGGCGAGTGGTCTGCGAACGGATCCGAGTCCGCGAAGCCGTTGTCGTTCGAGCGGATCAGGTTCCCGGCCGGCGCCGGCGTCGTTCCGCGCTGGATCGTCACGAACTCGTCGAACGCCGTCGGCTCGACGTCCCAGTCCATCAGCCGCGTGTAGCGCACGTCGGGCAGCGAGGTGGCGCCGATGTTCTCGAGCGTCACCTCGATTTCGTACAGGTTCGCCGTCGCCGGCGACGGCGCGAAGGCCTGCGTGACCCGCAGCGCGTCGTCGATCGTGACGACCGAGGTGGCGGTCGACGCGTCGGAGGTGAAGCTGACGAGGTCGAGGTTCAGCCCTCCCGGGCCGGTCACGCTGTTGTTCGCGGAGCCCGAGAAGTCACCCGCGGGGTCGGCCACGCCGGCGCCCCAGCCCTCGCACTCGCAGCCGGCGCGGGTGCCGTCGTTGCCGGTCGCCTCGTAGGTGACACCCACGAAGCGGGCACCATCGTTGTAGTTCAGCTGTCCGTAGTCGTTGACCCCGAGCGCGACCGTGCCGTTGGAGATGACGGCGCCGCCGAAGGCCGTCTCGGCGGCGAGGCCGAACATCGCGAACGCCGCAAACGCTGCTACTGCAAGGCGGACGGTTCTCATGAGGCTCCCCCTCGATGTGAAAGTCGACCCCGCTGAGTGCGGGGGTCAGCAACCTTCAGTTTCGCCCCTCACCAGATCCCGATCAACGTCAGTTCGACCACACCCGGGGAGGGTTCGGCGGCGTCCGCGAGGAGGGGCCGACCCCTCCGATCGGAGGGGTCGGCTGGCGCCGGCATCTGCGTCACTGCCCGGCGGCGGCGACCGGAAGCACGACCGAGACAGCGGTTCCCGACCCGGGATCGCTGCTGATCCGCAACGCGCCCCCGAGCGCCCGGGCGCGCCGCTCGGCGGCCGCCAGGCCGATATGGCCGTTGCAGGCGTCGGTGTGGCGCTCGGCGGCACCGAAGCCACGGCCGTCATCGGCGACCTCGAGCACCAGGCTGCCGTTGTCACGGCTGACGTTCACCGAGACCCGCGTGGCGTCCGAGTGCTTGGCGGCGTTGGTCAGAAGCTCCCGCCCCAGCGAGAGGATCACCTGGTCATGAGATCCGCCGGCGCCACTATCAACCTCGACCTCACAGTGAAAGCCGCCCCGACGTTCCGCCTCGGCGGCGATCGCGTCGAACGCGCTCGCGAGCCCGCCGTGCTCGAACGTGACCGGATGGAGCACACCGACCGCCCGGCGCAGGCCATCGATCCCCTCGTCCATAACCATCAGGGCCCTGACCACCCCGGCCCGGCCCGCGCTGGCCTCGAGCAGATCCTGCTTGGCGGCGAGCAACGTCTGCAGGGCGCCGTCGTGAAGCTCCTCCGCGATCCGGCGCCGCGTCTCCTCCTCGGTCGCCACCGCCTCCAGGGCGAGGCGTCGGCGCTCATCGGCGAGGCGCCTGAGATCGGCGCCCTGGCGCTCGGCGTCACGTCTTGCCGCGATCTCCCGCTCGACCTGCCCGTGAACGAAAGCCAGCCCGCGCAGCGCCATGAACAGCCCGGCGGCCGCGGCCATCACCGCCCAGCGTCGGGTGCCGATCCCGGACCCCCGCTCCCGACTCACTCGAGCAGCCCCCTCCGCATCGCCTCGGCGACCGCGGAGGCCCGATCGCCGACGTCGAGCTTCGCGTAGAGGTTGCGCAGGTGTGACTTGATGGTCGTTGGGCTGAGATGGAGCCGATCGCCGATCTCCGCCGCCGACCAACCCTCGGCAACGCCGCGCAGAACCTCGAGCTCGCGCTCGCTCAGCGTGCCACGTTCGATCCGGGTGCGCTTGCGGATCTCCGATGCGAGATCGACCTCGATCTCCGGACAGAGCGCGATCCCTCCCCCCGCAACGGTGGCGATCGCATCGCAGATCAGCTCCCGGGGGCTGTCCTTCGAGATGAACCCCGCGGCGCCATCGGCCAGCGCCTGGTAGGCGATGTCTCCGTCGAGGTAGGCGGAGATGAACAGCACCCGCGTCGCCGGAGAGTCGCGCCTGGCCGCCGCGAGGACTGCAAAGCCGTCGATCTCCGGCATCCGCATGTCGACGGCGGCGACGTCCGGCTGCAGCTCGGGAATTCGCTCCAGCGCCTCTCGACCCCCTTCGGCCTCACCGACGAGCTCGAGGTCGGTCCGTGACTCGAGCGCCCGAGCGAGGCCGTCGCGATAGACCGGGTGGTTGTCGACGATGAAGACGGTCGGGTAGCGGTCGCCCGGTCCACCTGGCTGCGACGCCTCACGGTCCCTGGAAGCGTCCGGTGACCTCGATTGCATGGATCCCCCAATTGCGTCGAACGACGAACAGAATACCGCGAACGTGGCTACCGCTACGAGGATGTCGGCACTGCGATGCCCCGACCTGGATTCGAACCAGGGGCCTACTCCTTAGGAGGGAGTCGCTCTATCCAGCTGAGCTATCGGGGCGGGAGGGCTGACCAGGCACTTATAGCCGCCCGGGTGGCTCGCATGCGAATTCGAGATCGAGCCGCTGCGACTCGGACGTAGGAAGACGGGCCGAAGCGGCCTCCACTCCCGCGACGGTCGGGCTACAGCCGCGTGTAGGAGAGCGGAGCCGAGCAGGGGGAGGGGTTGCCGGCGGCGTCGGTCACGGTGGCGCGGACAGCGTGCGTGCCGACGGTGAGCGGGCCGATCCTGAGGCCCTTGCCCTGGAAGGTGGCGACGTTGGATTCGGCGGCCGCGGCCCCCGAGCAGGTCGGGTCGTCGACGTACAGCTTGATCCGGACGCCGGTGCCGGCGATCGGACTCGTGCCGATGACCCGCGGCGAGTCGGCGGTCGCGGGCGAGGCGGGGGTGGTCGCGGTCAGGGTCGGGGCCGGGGTGCCCAGCCGCGTGTAGGAGAGCGGCGCCGAGCAGAGCGAGACGTTGCCGGCCGGGTCGGTGAAGGTGGCGCGGATCTCGCTCGTGCCGACGGCCAGCGGGCCGACGCGGGTGCCCTTGCCCTGGAAGGTGGCGACGTTGGAGGAGGCGGCGGGGGCCCCGGAGCAGGTCGCATCGTCGACGTAGAGCCTGATCTGGGAGCCGCTGCCGGAGGCCGGGCTGGTGCCCTTGACCCGGGGGCTGGCGGCGGTCGCGGGCGAGGCGGGGTCGGTCGTCGTCAGGATCGGGGCGGGGCGGGGCGCCACGACCGCATGTCCACCGCTGTCCGCCGTGGTCGCGCCGGCGGCGTTGGACGCGGTGACGTGGCAGCGGTAGGTCCCGGCGGCATCGGCGGTGATCGTGTCCGCGCTCGCCCCCGGGAGGTCGGCGCCGTCGCGCGTCCACCGGTAGGAGATGCTCTCCGCTGCCCGGTAGGCGAGCGCCTCGATCACGTCGCCGGCCCAGCTCGCGGGGGCGCAGCTCAGGGTCGAGCCCGGCTCGGTGCCGCCGCTGATCTGCGGCGCGGTGGTCGCGGCCGGCCGCTTGAGGATGACCGGCAGGTTGGGACGGCTGACCGGCGTGCCGGAGACGTCGAGGT
>CAZTGN010000198.1:0-4413 GCA_964613275.1 uncultured Conexibacter sp.
TCGTTCCCGCTTCGGCGCGGTGATATATCGGACGACCGCCCTCTTCGAGCGCCTATTCGGCCTCGGTGGGCTCGAGGACCTGCCCGATGCCTCGAGGTTCGACCCGACCCCCGAGGACGCGGCCGACCTTCGCGAGCGGCTGCTCGAGGCGGGCGAGCAGCGCGCCGCCCCTTGAGCTGCCTCGACCTGACGCTGCTCGAGGGGGAGCTCGCCGTGGTCCGGCTCGATGCCGGGGAGGCGGTCCCGGAGTGGGCCCGGCCGGGTGCGGGCGGGCTGCTGTCGACGACCGCAACCGCGGTCGAGACGTCGATCGTCTGCGCCGCCGACGGCGTCCCGGCCGATGCCTGCGTGTCGCGCGGCTGGAGAGCGCTGGTCGTTGCCGGCCCGCTGGATCACGCACTGACCGGGATCCTGGCGTCGATCGCCGCGCCGCTCGCCGACGCGGACGTCCCGGTCTTCGCGATCTCGACCTTCGACACCGACTACCTCCTCGTCCCGGCCGATCGTGCCGGCGCGGCCGCCGATGCGCTGCGCGGGGCCGGCCATCGCCTGCGCGGGCCCGGGCCGGCGGACGTCTGAGCGGATGCGGCTCAGCCGCTACCTCGCCCATTGCGGCGTCGCCTCGCGGCGGGCCGCCGAGCGGCTGATCGCCGAGGGGCGCGTGTCCGTCGGCGGGGTCGTCGTCACCGATCCCGCCCGGGCCGTCGATGCCGCAAGCGGCGTCGCCTTCGACGGCCGCGCGGTGCTGCCGGAGCCGCGCGAGACCTGGGCCGTCAACAAGCCGCTCGACGTCACCTCGACGGCGCGCGAGCCGGGCCGGCGGCGGGCGGTGGCCGACCTCGTGACGAGCGACCGTCGGCTCTACCCGGTCGGCCGCCTCGACGCCGACTCCACGGGCCTGATCCTGCTCACCAACGACGGTGAGCTGGCGAACCGGCTCACCCCCCCCCGTCACGGGGTGCCGAAGGCCTACCGGGTGACCCTTCGCCGGCCGATCGGCGCCCGCGAGCTCGAGCGGCTGAGGTCCGGCGTCGAGCTCGACGACGGGCCGACCGCGCCGGCGCAGGTGGCCCCGATCGGTCCGCGCGCGATCGAGATCACCATCCGCGAGGGCCGCAACCGCCAGATCCGGCGGATGGTCGAGGCGGTCGGCAACGGGGTCTCCGCCCTCGAGCGGGTCCGGTTCGGATCGCTCGCCCTCGGTGACCTGCCGGCCGGCGCCGCGCGCCGGCTCTCGCGCTCGGAGCTGAGGCGGCTCTGGAAGGATGCGGGTCGATGACGAGCTGGCGCCGAGGCCGGGAATGAGCGAGGAGCGGGTCTTCGCCCTGCGCGGCGCCGTGCAGGCTGTCGCGAACGAGCGCGCGGCGATCCTCACGGCGACGGATGAGCTGCTGCGCGAGCTGATCGACCGCAACGGTCTCACCCCGGAGCGGATGGTGAGCTGCGTGTTCACCTGCACCGGGGACCTCGACGCCGAGTTCCCGGCGGTGGCCGCCCGCAACCTCGGGCTCGACGCGCTGCCGCTGCTGTGCGCGCGGGAGATCGCGGTGCCGGGCGCGATGGACCGCGTCATCCGCACGATGCTCCATTACTACGCGCCCGCCGACCACGTTCCCGCCCACGTCTATCTCGGCGCCGCCGCCGACCTCCGCTCCGACCTGAAGTCGGCCCAGTGAGCGCGCCGCGATGACGGTCCGGTTCGCGAAGAAGCTCGAGGCGCTGCCGCACTACGAGGGCGGCATGGACATCGACCGCGCCCGCCGCACCTACGAGGCGTCGGACGTGATCAAGCTGGCCTCCAACGAGTCCCCGTGGGGCCCGCACCCGGCCGTGCTCGAGACGATCCGCGAGGCGGCGGTCGGGTCGAACCGGTATCCGGACCAGTACGCCGCGCTCCTGCGGCGGCGCCTCGCCGACCGCTTCGAGGTCGAGCCGGGCGGGATCGCGGTCGCCAACGGCTCCTGCGAGATCCTGCTCGCGGCGGCGCTGGCGCTCTGCGAGCCGGGGGCCGAGATCGTCTACGCGTGGCCGTCGTTCTCGATGTATCCGCAGCTGGCGCCGCTGGCCGGCGCCCGCGAGGTCCGGGTCCCGCTCGACGACGCCTACCGTCACGACCTCGACGCGATGGCGGCGGAGGTGAGCGCAGCGACCCAGCTCGTCCTCGTCTGCAACCCGAACAACCCGACCGGCACGTGCCTGCCGCCGGACGCGATCGCGGCCTTCCTCGATCGCGTCCCCGCGCACGTCGCCGTGATCCTCGACGAGGCCTACGTGGAGATGCAGGTCCTCGACCATCCCGACGCCACCGTCGACCTGCTCGCCGAGCACCCGAACCTGGTGCTGTTGCGGACGTTCAGCAAGGTCTACGGCCTCGCCGGGCTGCGCTGCGGCTACGCACTGGGCTCGGCCCGGTTCCGGGCGGCGGTCGATGCGGTCCGTCAGCCATTCAGCGTCAACCTGCTCGCCCAGGCGGCCGGCGCCGAGGCGCTCCTGCACGGCGACGACGTCGACTCGCGGGTCGAGCGGACGATCGCCGAGCGGGTCGCCGTCGAGGAGGAGCTCCATGACCTCGGCCTGCGGACGGCCGACACCGAGACGAACTTCTCCTGGATCGACCTCGGCGATCGCGACGAGGAGGAGATCGTCGAAGGCCTCGGGCGACGCGGCGTCATCGTCCGTGCCGGAACCCCGCTCGGGGGCCCCGGCCACATCCGCGTCACCTACGGGACGGCGGCCGAGAACCGCCGCTTCATCGACGCGCTCGCCGAGCTGCTCTGAACCTCGGCGCTTGCGGATGCGGCCGGCGTCGTGCTACAAAGACGTGCTGATGCGCTCGCTGACGACGAAGAGCCGCCCGCTGGGCTCCGCCGCGCCGACCGGCGCCCGTCGTCACGCCTGCCCGTCGTATCGCTACTGGCGATTTAGCTAGGCGCTCGCGCCGCGCCGCCGATTCCGGCAGGCGCCGACCCGAGCCGACCGACCGACCCGAGCCAGTGCCGCCGGCCCGACCGGCGACGATCCGAAAGGCAGACCCAGATCCGATGAGCAGCACGTCCCTCGACCTCGCACCGCCCGATTCCGACCGCGGGGAGCGGGTCGGATTCGATGTAGCCGGCCACGCCGTCGGCGCCGGCTTCACGCTGATCGCCGGCCCCTGCACGGTCGAGAGCCGCGAGCAGACCCATGCCGTCGCCGCCGCGGTCGCCGCGGGCGGGGGCTCGATGCTTCGCGGCGGCGCCTACAAGCCGCGCAGCTCCCCGTACTCGTTCCAGGGGCTCGGCCGCGAGGGGCTCGAGATACTCGCCGAGGCGAAGCGGCGGACCGGGCTGCCGGTGGTCACCGAGCTTCTCGACGTCCGCGACCTCGAGGACGTGGCTGCCGTCGCCGACGTGATCCAGGTCGGCGCCCGCAACATGCAGAACTACCCGTTGCTCACCGAGCTCGGTCGCAGCGACCGCGCGATCCTGCTCAAGCGCGGCCTCGCCGCAACCCTCGACGAGCTGCTGCTGGCCTCCGAGTACGTGCTCAAGGAGGGCAACGAGCGGGTGATGCTGTGCGAGCGGGGGATCCGCACCCACGAGACGGCCTACCGGTTCACGCTCGACCTGCTCGCGGTTCCGGCGCTCCAGGAGCGGACGAGCCTGCCCGTGCTCGTCGACCCGAGCCATGCGCCGGGGCGTCGCGACTGGGTCGAGCCGATGTCGCTCGCCGCGGCGGCGGCGGGTGCCGACGGGATCATCGTCGAGGTCCATTCCGACCCCGAGAACGCGATCTGCGACGGGCCGCAGGCGCTGGCGGCCGACCGGTTCGGCGCCTACGCCGATCGCGTCCGGCAGGCGGCGGCGATCGGCGGGCGGGCGTCCGGCGCCCCCCGGCGTCCGGTTTGAGCGATGATCGGCGCGTGGCCGAGAGCCCTGACCATCCGCCTCGGGTAGCGGTCCTCGGCGTCGGCCTGATCGGCGGCTCGATCGGGCTCGCCGCCCGCCACCGGCTCGGCGCCGAGGTCGCCGGCTACGACCCGGACCCCGCCGACCGCGACCGCGCCGTCGCACTCGGCGCCCTCGACCGGGCCGCCGACTCGATCGCCGGTGCGGTCGCCGACGCCGACGTCGTCTTCTGCGCCGCTCCGGTCGCCGCGCTGCCCGACCTCGTCGCGGCGGCGCTGCGGGAGTCGCCGCGGGCGGCGGTCGTCAGCGACGTCGGCTCGACCAAGCAGGCGCTCGTCGAAGCGATCGCCGCGGACCCGTCGGCCGACCGCTTCATCGGCGGTCACCCGCTCGCGGGGGCCGAGACGGCCGGGGTCGAGGGTGCCCGCCAGGACCTGTTCGAGGGCGCCCGCTGGTACCTGACGCCGACCGAGCGCTCGCAGGGGGTCCTGTTCGACCGCCTGCACGGCGTGCTGGCCACTGCCGG
>CAZTGN010000198.1:4423-4719 GCA_964613275.1 uncultured Conexibacter sp.
GACCTCGAGATGGCGACGATCAGCCACCTGCCTCACGTCCTCGCCAACGTCCTCGCCGGGATCGCCGCGGGGTTGCTTCCCGGCGGCGAACGCCGGCCCGAGGTCGGCCGCAGCTTTCGCGACGCGACCCGGGTGGCCGGCGCGAACCCGGCCGTCTGGGCGGACATCTTCAGCTCCAACCGCACCGCGATCGCGGCCGAGATCGACGAGGCGATCGGCCGTCTGCGGGCCGCGGCGGAGCTGATCCGCGGCGGCGACCGCGAGCGGATCGCCGCCTGGCAGCAATCGGCCCGCGA
>CAZTGN010000199.1:0-4719 GCA_964613275.1 uncultured Conexibacter sp.
GGCGACCTCAGGCACGGGATGAACGTCTACCTCCTCGTCGAGGACGACGGCGTCACGGTCTTCGACGGCGGCACCAGCTCGATGACCGCCGGCGTCCGGCGCGCGGCGGAGCGGCTCGGGCCGATCAAGCGGCTGGTGCTCGGCCACGGCCACGCCGACCACCGCGGCATCGCCCCCGCGCTCGGCGTCCCGGTGCTCTGCCACCCCGACGAGCGCGCCGACGTCGAGGGCGACGGGGGCTTTCACTACTTCACCCTCGACCGGATCCCCTACCGGCTCCCCCGTGCGGTCTATCCGACCCTGCTCAAGCTCTGGGACGGCGGCCCGGCGAAGGTCGCCGACACCGTCGAGGAGGGCGACGAGGTCGCGGGCTTCGTCGTCAAGCACTTCCCCGGCCATGCGCCGGGCCTGATCGGCCTCTGGCGCGAGAGCGACCGGGTGGCGATCGTCAGCGACACCGCCTACCTGGTCGACTCGCTGAAGTTCAAGCCGGTCGACTGGGCGAACGTCCCCAACCGCGTCTTCAACCTCGACCACGAGCAGGCGATCGCCAGCGTCCGCAAGCTCGCGGCGCTGGGGCCGCGGGTCGTCGCCGCCGGCCACTCCGAGCCGCTCGTCGGCGAGCCGGCCGACGTGCGCCTGAAGCTCGAGCAGGCGGCGCTCCGAGGCTAGGCCCCCGCCGCCCCGGCAGCGCGCGCCCGACCGATGGCGCGGACGTCCCCGGCTCGAGTCGAGGAACGCTTCGACAACCCGGAGCCGGCGCGATGCCGCGGAGCCCCCGGCCCCGTTGGAGGGACGCTCGCGCTATCTCGCGGGTTCCGGCGCGGGCGGGGAGGCGCTCCGGCGGACGCGCTCGCAGTTGCCGGCGACCCGGTCCTTGCCGTCGGCGATGACCTCGTCCCGGCCGGGACCGCAGCGGACCCGGTCGCGGCGGCCGTCGGCGGCGTCGAGGCGGTCGCGGCCGGCGCCGCCGGAGAGCCGGTCGCGGCCCATGCCGCCGCCGATCAGATCACTGCCCCCGCCTCCGCGGAGGCAGTCGTCGCCGCCGCGGCCATCGATCCGGTCGGCGCCGCCATGACCGTTGATCTCATCGCCCGCTCCGGTGCCGCGCAGGTGGTCGCCGCGCCCCGTGGCGCCGAGGATCCGGTTGCTGCAGCGCCGCTTCGCGGGCCTCGGCTTCGCCCTGACGGCGGCGACGCGGCCGACGTTGCCCTGCTCGTCGACGGCGCGGATCGCGATCCATCCCCGCGAGCCATCCGGCACCTTCAACGTCTGCCCGATCCCGGGTGCCTGCGATCGGCGAATCGCCCGCAACGGCTTCGCATCGGCGAACGACGCCTCGTCGATCGGCCGCTTCGCGGTCGCCAGCTCGTATTGGTCGACGGTGCCGCAGAGGAGGTCGTCGCCGGGTGCCACGAAGCTCAGCTTGCCGTTCCGGGATCTCAGCTTCGTCGGCGCACCCGGCAGGACCGCGTCGCGCGAGTAATCGCCGGAGTTGGCGTTGTCGTGGTGGAAGCGCGGCGACGATGACGGCGTGCAGGCCTGCGCCCCGGTGCCGTAGGCGTGGACGTAGCCGGAGCGGGTGACGCCGATCACGACCTTCGTCGCCGACCGCTTGGTGTCGTCGGTCCCGAAGCTGCCGACGAGCGGCGTCGCCACGGTCCAGTCGGTGGTCAGCTTCGGCCAGCCGCCGACCGGCGTCCCGTCGGAGCCGTAGGCGGCGAGGTCCTGGCTCGAGCTGCCCATCAGGATCTGCTCGCGGCCGCCCCCGCCGATGTCGACAACCGCCGGGCCGGTCAGGAGCTGCAGGTCGTTGACGGTCGCCGGGAAGCCGGCGCGCTGCGCCCCGCTCGCCGGATCCCAGACGCCGAGCAGGTCCTGTCCGGACTGGTAGTCGACGATCTGCAGGTCGAGCGCCTTGCGCAGGCCGATCGCCCCGGCGATGAACGCGGGCGCGCCGGCGGAGCTGCCGGCGTCCCCGAACGCCGGGTTGCCGAGCGCCGGGATCAGCGGCGCGTCGGTCGCCGTCGCCGTCGCTCCGAAGTCGGGAGAGAGCGCGTTGGCGAGCCCGCCGCTGGTGCCGTGGCAGGAGCCGCCGTCGCCGTTGACGATGTAGGCGGGCCCGGCGGCGGTCGCGACGCCGACCTTGGCGCCGCTGCCGCCGCTCGGACAATCCACCGGGCCGATCACCGGCGGCCCGGCGATCCCCTCGCCGACGATCGGCAGGGTCTCGGTCAGGAGCATCGCCGGGGCGAACGGCCAGCCCGGCACCAGCGCGTCGTCGGGCAGCGGGTCGGAGTCGCCGTCGCCGTCGGCGGCGAGCGCGTAGACCCGGGAGTTGCCCGGGTCGAGGAGCCCGACGCCGAGCACCGGGCCGAGGCCGCCGGGGTTGCCGAGGTTGGGGGGCTCGTCGTACTCCTCGTTGGTGCCGACGACGACCTCCGGCGTGCCGTCGCCGGTGATTTCACCGACCCCCGGCGTGGCGATGATAGCCCCCAGCATGAACGAGCCCGCGGCGGGCGCGAAGGGGACCGCGTGGGTATCCGGATCGACCGACTGGACCTTGTCCGGGTCGACGACGAGCACCGGGTAGCCGGACGCGTCGGGGGCGCCGCCGGGCGCGTCGGGATCGGAATCCGTCGCCGACCAGGCGTAGACGTGGCGGTCCATCGAGGCGGCGACGATCTCCTCGCGGCCGTCGCCGTCGAGGTCGGCGAGGACCGGGGCGCCGAAGAACCCGTGCTGGGTCCGGTTCGCCTCGCCGCCGCGAACGTTCACGAACGGCTCCAGCGGCCGGCCCGACCAGTCGCGGTTCGACTCCTCGGTGAAGACCCGGGAGCCGTCGGGCGCCCAGCCGTAGACCCTGCCCTCGGCGTCGGCGGCATAGACCGCGGGGATGCCGTCGCCGTCGGGGTCGCCGACCGCGACCGCGCCGAGGATCGCGCCGCCGAGGTCGTCGCCGACCTCGCCGCCGGCATAGGCCGGCGAGGCGTCGTGGGCGGCGACGAAGGCGGGCTCGTCGCCGCGAACCGGCCAGCCCGGCAGCTCGCCGCCGCCGGCGTCGATCGCGTGCACGAAGCCGTCCGAGGTGGCGATGACGAGCTCGTTGCGGTTGTCGCCGTCGAGGTCGGCGAACGCGGGCGAGGAGGCGCCGTCGGCGGTCGGCGCCGCCTCCGGACCGCCGAGCCCGCCGGCGGGGCGGATCGCGCGCGGGAAGCCGTCGAGCAGGTCGCGGTCGCGGTGCAGCCAGGCGGCCCGCCGGTCCTCGCCGCGCCGCGCCGTCCCCGACGCCGTCGTCACCACGACCCGGAACGTGAAGGCGTGCGGGGCGAAGAACGGGCGGCCGTTACCGGTCTCGGCCGACGCGACCGGGACCGGCCCGGCGAAGTCGATGCCGCTCGGAAACCGGGCCCGCAGCGCGGCGAGGTCGATCGTGCCGAGGACCCCGTCGTGGGCGCTCGCCGCGGCGCCGCCGTCGTGGAGCGACCCGTCGCACCAGCCGCCGCCGACGGCCGCGAAGTCGCCGGGCGGCGAGTCGGTCGTCGAGGCGTTGTTCGGGTACTGGCCGGGGGCGACCTCGAGCCGGCAGCGGTAGGGCTCGCCGCGGGCGAAGACGGTGCCGCTCACGTCGAGACCGGACCGGGCGGGATCGACCTCGGCGAACCACTCCGGCGCGGTGATCTCCGCCTCCGGCGGCAGCTCGGCGTCGGCCGGCGCGGCCGGGTCGTCCACGACCGCCTTCACGGCCCGGTTCACGTTCGCGCGGCCCCAGCCGTAGAACTGGTCGAAGCCGTGCCGCGCCGGGTAGCTCGTCGACGGCACCGGCGCGCCGAAGACCTGCCGGTTGGCGTTCACCTGGGCGCGCAGCGCCCCGCCCGGCCCGTAGGGGCTCGTGCAGTCGGGGAGCGGCGTCGGCGAGCACGACGGCTCGTTCGCCGAGCCCGGCGGCGAGCCGGCGAAGTCGACATCGTCGGCCTGCGGCACGCCGCCGATCGTTCCCGAGGCGAGCAGCTGGCGGATCTCGTTCGGCGTGATCGGGCAGGGGTCGCCGCCGACCAGCCGGCACTGCGACGTGTCCGGGTAGGGGTCGAGGGCGCCGGCGCCGATCGCGTTGAGGGCGGCGCTGTAGATCAGCCCCGCGTAGCCGGCGGCGAGGCCGACGGCGTTCGAGGAGCAGGACGTGCTCGGGATCGCGATCGTGATCTTGGCGCCGAAGTTCGTGCAGCCGTTGAACGCCAGGTAGGAGCGGTTCGGGACCGCCCCGTCGCCGTCGGTCACCGAGTTGGCGACGATCACGTGCGGCAGGCTCGACGGCCAGTTGTTGTGCTGGGACGCCTCGTCGGCGGCGGACGCCATCACGACGACGCCATGGCGGTAGGCGTAGTCGACGGCCTCGCGGGCGAGGCTCGTGTTGTTGAGCGTCCCGAGCGCCTCCTGGATGACCTGCACGCCGTTGTCGGCCGCGTAGGTCACGGCGGCGCCGAAGCGGTTGCCGTCGGCGATGAAGCTGTCGCCGACCCGCAGGTGGACGCTCATGCAGTTCGGGCAGGAGCCGACCTCGCCGCCGTTGTCGGCCTCGGCCGTCGAGTCCTTCGCCTCGCCGCTGCCGTGTCCGTACTGGACGTCGTCGAAGGGATCGTTGTCGTCGTCGAGGAAGTCCCAGCCGACGATGTCGTCGACGTAGCCCGAAGCATTGGGAACGCATTACGGAACGCGTCC
>CAZTGN010000200.1:0-4693 GCA_964613275.1 uncultured Conexibacter sp.
GGCGGTCCTCAGCAACTCCGAGCACGCGCTGCTCGCGTTCGCGGTGATCGTCGTGGCGATCGTCGGCGGCATCGTCGCCTGGCGCTGGCTCAGGGTGGCCGGGAATCGGGCCCGGCTCGCGGCCGCGATGGAGCGGCGGCCGCTGCTTCGCAACCTCCTCGCCCTCGGCCGCCGGCTCGAGCCGCAGGCCCGCTTCCTCGTCGATCGGCTGACGCCGGGCGGGCTCGGGCTCGAGCTGACGACGGCGCTGGCGGCGCTCGCCGTCGGCAGCTACGTGACGATCGCCTACGCGCTCGCGGTCGCCGACGCGCCCGGGCCGACGACCGGCGATACGACCGCGGCCGACTTCGTCTCCCACATCCGCACCGACTGGCTCGTCTCGATCGCCGAGGTCGTGACCGCGCTCGGCTCCTGGGCGGTGGTCATCCCGGTCACGGTGCTCGCCGCGATCTGGCTCGCCGCGCGGCGCGCCTGGCCGGAGCTGTTCGTGCTCGTCGCCGGCACGGTCGTCATCTTCGTCCTCACCGACGCGGTGAAGGACTGGGTGGCGCGGCCGCGGCCCGCCGGGGGCCTCGTCGAGACGTCCGGCTACGCGTACCCGAGCGGGCACGCCTCCCATGCCGTCGTCTACGCCTGGATCGCGTTGACGGTGGCGATCCGGATGCGTCCGGGAATGCGCAACGGGACCGCGCTCGTCGTCGCCGGCCTGCTGCTCGCGGCGGCGATCGGGCTCAGCCGCGTCTACCTCGGAGTTCACTACATGAGCGACGTCAGCGGCGGCTGGGCGCTTGCGGTCGCGGTCCTGGCGCTGCTTTCCGCGATCGTGGTGGTCGTCGTCCACATCCGGCAGAATGAGGTCGATGTCGGCTGAGGTGCTGATCTTCGCCGGTGCGGGGCTGATCACCCTGATCGCGTTCACGACGCTGATCCTCGTTCCCGCGGTCGGCTCCTTCGCCCGCGGTTGGGAGAAGGCGACCGCGGTGGCGCTGTCGTTCATCGTCCTGATCGCGCTCGTCGGGCTCGGCCTCGCGGTCGGCGTCGCGATCGTCTACTACTGGGACGACATCACGACCCTGTTCGGCTGAGAGGCGCAGCGCCCGCCGCGATCGACGCCGGGCGCCCCGCGCCGCTCGATCGACGCGGCGAGGCCGCGAACCCGTCCCCGGTGGGGACCCCCTGCAGTCCCGGCGCCCGTTACGGCGAGGGCGGGTACGGCCCTACTATCTGGGGATTCCCGTGCCGGCGCGGTCGACAGGATCTGCTCCCGAGGCGGCCGAGCGAACGCCCGGCCGCGGCGAGGCGAGCGATGCCGACGGTGTCGCGACGCACTCGCTGGAGGCGCTCTCGGAGGCGATCGAGTCCGGCGCCGGCCTGCCTGTGATCGCCCGGGCCGCCGCCGCCGCGCTCGACGCCAGCGTCGCCCTGATCGATCGCTCGAGCGCCGTGCTCGCCGTCGCCGCGGCCTCGGCCGCCGAGGAGGAGAAGCTCCTCGCCGCCGCGGCCGGCGTCGGCAGCGCCGAGCTCCGGGTCGCCGATGTGGTCGTCGGCGAGCTCCGGTTCCGCCGCCGCGGCGGGGCCGAGGGCTCCCCGCCCGGGTTGCGGATGGTCGCCACGCTGCTCGGGCTCGAGGTCGAGCGGGCGCGCTCTCCCGAGTGGGCGAGCGACGAAGCCGCCGGCGAGTTCCTCGGCGCCGTCCTCGCCCGCCGGCTCGATGGCCGCGAGGAGATCGAGGCGCGCGCCGCCGAGCTCGGCTGCGACCTCGGGGCCGGCGGCGGGGTCGTGATCGCGCGGGCGACGCCGCACACGGCCCAGGCGGGTGAGTGGCGGGCCCGCGTTCTGACCCTGGCAATGCGGGCCGTGCGTACGGGCGGCAGCGGCGCCCTGGCGGCGCTCACCGGGGAGGACGGAGGAGAGGTCGCGGTGCTCCTGCCCGCCTCCGAGCCCGGGCCGATCGAGCGGGCGGCGCGGGCCATCGAGGACGAGCTGCGCCGCGGCCTGCAGGGGTTCTCCGTGACCGTCGGCTTCAGCCGCCGGGCCGAGGACGGCTCGCAGGCCTATCGCGCCGGCAAGGAGGCGTTGATGGCGGCCAACGTCGCCGAGTCGGAGGGCCGCTCGCCGCTCGCCTTCGAGGCGACCGGCTCCTACCGCCTGTTGCTCTCGGCGATGAGTGAGGACCCGGCCGAGCTCCAGCGCTTCTACGCCGAGACCATCGCCCCGCTCGCCGCCTACGACGAGCAGTACGAGACCGAGCTCGTGGCGACCGTCGAGGCCTACCTCGACAACGACGGCAACGTCACCCCGACCGCCGAGACCCTCTTCACCCACCGCCACACGATCCGCTACCGCCTCGAGCGGGTCCGCGAACTCTGCGGGCACGACCTCAGCTCCACCGAGGGTCGCGAGAAGATCGGCCTCGGCCTGAAGGCGATGCGCGTCCTCGGCATCCAGCCTCCCGCCGGCCCGGCGAAGGAGGGGCGGAGGAAGGCGGCGAAGCCCCGCAAGGGGGAGTAGTTCCGGGGGGAGGATTTGAACCCCCGCTTCGCGGACCAAAACCGCGCGTGACTAGCCAGCTACACCACCCCGGAGCGGATCGATAGGGAAATTTTACGTGCGTGGTCTCGTTGATGTTCCGTCCGAAGGGCGAACTAGTGTTCGCCCATGCCTCGATACACGGAGGAACAGGCACGCTGGGCGGTAGCGCGGTCGAAATCCTATTCGGAGACCCTGCGCCGGCTCGGCATGCGCGTGGCCGGTGGTAACCACGGTGTCCTCCGGCATTGGGTGGACGATGTGTGGGGGATCTCAACGGACCATTTCGATCCGAACGCGGGTCGCGTGAACGGTGCCACTCGGCGAGCCGCACCGCTTGAGGAAGTGATGGTCGCGGGATCGAACTACAGCCGTGCGACATTGAAGCGACGCCTCTTAAGGGAGGGAATCAAGAAGCGGCGATGCGAGGAGTGCGGACAGGGTGAGATCTGGCGCGGCGCCCGCATGGCCTTGATACTCGACCACGTCAACGGTGTTCCCGACGACAATCGCCTTGAGAACCTGCGAATTGTGTGCCCGAACTGCGCGGCGACGTTCGCGACCCATTGCGGCCGAAAGAATCAGCTGCCGGTGAAACCGCGGCCCTGTATGCACTGCGGGGAGAAGTTCGAGCCCAGATACGCGAGCCAGCGCTATTGCTCCTCGGCGTGTGGATCGCGCTGGGATCGCAGCGGCCGTCCGATCCCCGGCGCCCGCAGGGTCGATCGCCCGCCCTACGAGCAGCTGATGGCCGAGATCGAGACGACTAGCTTTTCCGCCGTCGGGCGCAAGTACGGCGTCTCCGACAACGCGATCCGCAAGTGGGTTCGGGCCTACGAGCGTGAGCGAGCCGAGGGCGAGGCCGGCTGAGGTTTGCCGTCCGCAATACGATGCGGGGCGGTGAGCGCTGCAACGGTCCTGATCATGGCCGCGGGGCAGGGGACGCGGATGAAGTCCGCCGTCCCGAAGGTGCTCCACCCGGTCTGCGGGCGGGCGCTGGTCGGGTGGCCGATCGCGGCGGCGCGGGAGGCCGGAGCGGAGCGGATCGCGGTGATCGTCTCGCCCGACCGCGACATCTCGGGCGCCCTGCCGGACGGGATCGAGGCGATCGCCCAACCCGAGCCCGACGGGACCGGCGGCGCGTTGCGTGCCGCGGCCGAGGTCGTGGCCGGGTCGGAGACGGTGGTGGTCCTGTCGGGAGACGTCCCGCTCGTCACCGCCGAGCTGATCGGCGAGCTGCTCGCGGCGCACGAGGCGAAGGACGCGGCGGCGACCGTGCTCACGGCCGTCCTCGACGATCCCGGTGCCTACGGGCGCATCGTCCGTGATCGCGACGGCGAGTCGATCGAGCGGATCGTCGAGGCGAAGGCGGGGGCCGGCGATGCCTCCGCGGCGGAGCTCGGGATCCGCGAGATCAACGCGGGCATCTACGCGTTCGACGGGGAGGCGCTGGCGGCGGTCCTGCCGGAGCTCACGAACGACAACGCCCAGGGCGAGTACTACCTGCCCGACGTGCTGCCGCTGCTGGCGGCGGCGGGGGGCCGCGTCGTCCCGCACGTCTCCGTGGACCCGGCGGTGATCCTCGGCGTCAACTCGCGCGTCGATCTGGCGCTGGTCGAGGCGGAGGCGCGGCGGCGGATCAACGAGCGCCACATGCTCGCCGGCGTCACGATCGTCGATCCCGCCTCGACCTGGATCGAGGTCGACGTCGAGATCGAGCCCGACGTCCGCGTCGAGCCCGGCTGCTCGCTGATCGGGGCGACGCGGATCGGCAGCGGATCCGTCGTCGGCCCCCACACCACCGTGATCGACTCCCGGGTCGGCGCCGACGTCGCGGCGCCGCACTCATACCTGGTCGAGTGTGCGGTCGGCGACCGCTGCAGGGTCGGGCCGTTCGCCTATCTGCGGCCGCGGGCGACGCTCGCCGACGGCGCCAAGGCGGGCACCTTCGTCGAGATCAAGAACTCGACGATCGGCGCCGGCGCCAAGGTCCCGCACCTCTCCTACGTCGGCGACGCCGAGGTCGGCGCCGGAGCCAACCTCGGGGCGGCGACGATCACCGCGAACTACGACGGCTTCGACAAGCACCGCACGAAGATCGGGCAAGGTGCGAGAACCGGCGTCGACACGACGCTGATCGCGCCGGTCGAGGTCGGCGATTCCG
>CAZTGN010000201.1:0-4656 GCA_964613275.1 uncultured Conexibacter sp.
GTCGCGATCGCAGACGATCATCCCCGCGCAGGTGCCGAGGATCGGCCGCCCGGCATCGTAGTGGTCGCGGATCGGCGCCTCGAGGCCGTCGCGCCCGATCGCCTTCATGATCGTCGTGCTCTCGCCGCCGGGGATCACGAGGGCGTCGAGCCCGGCGAGGTCGCTCGGAGCCCGGACGGCAACCGTGTCGGCGCCGAGCCCGCCGAGCAGGGCCAGGTGCGCGGCGAAGTCGCCCTGGCTCGCCAGGACGCCGACGCGGAGGCGCTCGGCGGCTGCGGCCGGCACTACCAGCCGCGACGGGAGAGCAGCTCGCCGTCGGCGGCGAGCTCGGCGATGTCGTCGCCGCGCATCGGATCGCCGAGGTCGGAGGATGCGGCGAGCACCCGGTCCGGATCGCCGTAGTGGGTCGTCGCCTCGACGACCGCCTTCGCGGTCCGCTCCGGCTCGGCCGACTTGAAGATCCCCGAGCCGACGAAGTTGCCCTCGGCGCCGAGCTGCATCGTCAGCGACGCGTCGGCCGGCGTCGCGATACCGCCGGCGCAGAACAGCGGCACCGGCAGCCAGCCGCGCTCGGCGACCTCGCGGACGACGTCGAGCGGCGCCCGCAGCTCCTTCGCCTCGGCCGCGAGCTCGGCCTCGTCGAGCGAATGCAGCCGCCGGATCGCTCCGGTGATGTCGCGCAGGTGGCGAACGGCCTCGACGATGTTGCCGGTTCCCGCCTCGCCCTTGGAGCGGATCATCGCCGCTCCCTCGCCGATCCGCCGCAGCGCCTCGCCGAGGTTGGTCGCGCCGCAGACGAACGGGACGTCGAAGGCGAGCTTGTCGATGTGGTGCTCCTCGTCGGCAGGGGTGAGGACCTCGGACTCGTCGATGTAGTCGACCTCGAGCGCCTCGAGCACCTGGGCCTCGGCGAAGTGGCCGATCCGGGCCTTGGCCATCACCGGGACCGTCACCGCGGCCTTGATCTCCTCGATCATCCGTGGGTTCGACATCCGGGCGACGCCGCCGTCGCGGCGGATGTCGGCGGGTACGCGCTCGAGCGCCATGACCGCGCAGGCGCCGGAAGCCTCGGCGACGCGCGCCTGCTCCGCGTCGGTGACGTCCATGATGACGCCGCCCTTGAGCATCTCGGCGAGGCCGGTCTTGAGGCGGAAGGTGGCACGCTCGGGCATGGCCACGGAGTGTAGTGGCAGCCTGGGCGCGCCTCGACGAAGTCGGAGCCGCGAGCGGCCGGCCGCGAGCGGCCGCCTACTTCAGCTTGAACGCCCGGATGCGGTCCTTGAACGCGGTCTTGTCACGCGCGTAGACGCCGTGGGCGAGGGCCTCGACGAGGGCGAGCAGCGCCGTCGTCGAACGCGTGTAGGAGGGGGAGTCGGACGACCAGTAGAGCGCGTGCTCGGCGTGCTCGCCCACATCGGAGAGGGTTGCGTCGCTGATCGCCATCGTCCGGGCGCCGCGGTGGCGGGCCAGCTTCATCGCCCTGATCACGAGCGGATGGGCGCGGCCGGCGGAGAAGGCGACCACGAGCGTGTCGTCGTCGACGTTGCCGAGCCGGGTGATGGACTCCTGGCGCGGCTGGGTGACCGTCTCGGCGCGGATGTCGAGCAGCGCCAGCATGTGGCGCAGGTAGGAGGCGAAGAAGGCCATCTGGTCCATCGCCACGATCACGACCCGGTGCGCGGTTGCGAGCTCGCGTACGCAATCCTCGACCGACTCGCGGGCGAGGCCGCGGGCGGTGCTCTCGATGTTGGCGTGGTCGGCTGCGAGCGATGCCTCGAACTCGGTGTGGTCGAAGTCGAACAGGGCGCCGCCCTTGCCGCCACCACCGCCGCCGGTACCGGCGGCGACGTTGGCCCGGTACTCCTCGATCGCCGCCTGCTGCAGCTCCGGGTAGCCGTCGAAGCCGAGCGCCTGGGAGAAGCGGACCACGGTCGACGAGGAGGTGTCGGCGCGACGGGCGAGCTCCTCGGCCGTCTGGAAGGCCGCCTCCTCGAGATGATCGACGATGTAGCGGGCGACGTCCTTCTGCGAGCGCGAGAAGTCGTCGAAGCGCTCGGTGATGTAGGTCGAGAGGGTCTTTCCGTTCGTGGCTCCGGTCGAACGCGAAGCTCCGGAGCCGCTGCGGCGGGCCTTGGTCTTGGTGGCGGTCTTGCTCATGGGTGACCCCAGATTCGCCCCACCCCGTCGATTCCCTTCCGACCCCGAGGGTCCCGTCGCGGAAGCCGGCCGGGAACGCCGATCGCGGGCTCGTCGCGAGCGGGCGCCTGTTAGCTTGCCCGCGATGGGCGTGGTGGCGAGGACTGCGATGACGCCGTGAGCGAGCTCGACGCCGGGTCGGCCTGGGATCTCAGCGACCTGATCGACCTCGAGGCGGCCGGCCTCGACAGTGGAGCCGCAGGCGGCGAGGAGTCGGTGGCGGCGCTCCTCGACGAGGCCGAGGCCGCCGCCGACAGCTTCGCGGCCGACCTCGAGGGCCGCGTCGGCGACCTCGACGGACCGGGGCTCGTCGCCGCGATGCAACGGCTCGCGCGGATCACCGAGCTCGCCGGTCGCGCCCTCAACTACGCGCACCTCCGCTTTGCGGCCGATACCGGCGATCCGGCGATCGGGGCGCTCCTGCAGCGGGCGTCCGAGCGGGCGACGAGGATCGAGTCGCGACTCGTCTTCTTCGACCTCGAGTGGGTCGCGATCGACGACGAGCGGGCCGAGGAGCTGCTCGCCGCCGACGGCCTCGACTTCTGCCGCCACCACCTGCGGATGGAGCGCCGCTACCGTCCGCACCTGTTGACGGCGCCCGAGGAGCGCCTCGTCACCGAGCTCTCGGTGACCGGCCGCAGCGCCTGGAGCCGGCTCTTCGACGAGCTCACCTCGGCGATCGCGGTCGAGCTTCCGGACGCGGAGGAGCCGGTGTCGCTCGACGTCGCCCTCTCGGGCCTGTTCGATCCCGACCGTGACCGCCGCCGCGACGTCGCCGTCGCGGTCACGGCGGCGCTCGAGCCCGGCCTGCGGACCCGCGCC
This sequence comes from uncultured Conexibacter sp., assembly GCA_964613275.1. GTDB lineage: Bacteria > Actinomycetota > Thermoleophilia > Solirubrobacterales > 70-9 > RHKX01. Next base: position 3,019 of record CAZTGN010000201.1, read on the forward strand.
TACGTCTTCAACACGTTGCTTCAGGACAAGGCGGCGATGGACCGCATCCGCTCCTACCCGCACTGGCTGGCGACCCGCAACCTCGCCAACGAGGCCTCGGACGAGTCGGTCGAGGCGCTGATCGCCGCCGTTCGCGGCCGCAACGAGCTCGCCCGACGCTGGTACCGCACGAAGGCCCGCCTGCTGGGGCTCGACCGGCTCGCCGACTACGACCGGATGGCGGCGGTGGGCGCCGACGAGGAGGAGGTCGGCTGGGAGCACGGACGGGAGATCGTGCTCGAGACGTTCGCCTCCGTCTCCCCCCGGATGAGCGAGATCGCCGGCCGGTTCATGGACGAGCGCTGGATCGACGTCCCGCCGCGGCCGTTCAAGCGCGGCGGCGCGTTCAGCTCCTCCACCGTCCCCTCGGTTCACCCCTACGTGCTGCTCAACTGGACCGACCGCCGCCGTGACGTCACGACCCTCGCCCACGAGCTCGGCCACGGGATCCACCAGTACCTCGCCGCCGAGCAGGGCATCTTTCACCAGAGCACGCCGCTGACCGTCGCCGAGACCGCGTCGGTGTTCGCCGAGGAGCTCGTCCTCGGACGGCTGCTCGACGAGGCCGGCGACGCGCGCTCGCGGCTCAACCTGCTCGCCGAGTCGATCGAGGGGCAGATAGCGACCGTCTTCCGGCAGATCGCGATGAACCAGTTCGAGGACCGGGTCCACGCCACCCGTCGCGAGGACGGGGAGCTCTCGGTCGGCCGCCTCGGCGCGATCTGGGCCGACACGCAGGCGGAGCTCCTCGGCGACGCCGTCGAGATCACCGACGGGTACCGATCCTGGTGGTCCTACGTCCCCCACTTCATCAGCACGCCGGGCTACGTCTACGCCTACGCCTACGGGCAGCTCCTGGCGCTCTCGGTCTACCGCCTCTACCTCGACCGCGGCGAGGAGCTCGTGCCGTCCTACCTCGAGATGCTCGCGAGCGGCGGCTCCCGCCCTCCCGAGGAGCTGGCCGCGATCGTCGGCGTCGACCTCGCCGACCCCGGCTTCTGGGACCGCGGGCTCGACCTCGTGGCCGAGCAGCTCGACGCCGCCGAGGCCGCCGCCGGGGAGGTCCTGGCCGCGGGCTGAGGGGCCGCCCGCCCCCGGCAGGCGGTCCGACCGTGGTCGGGCATACGATCGCCCCGTGAGTGCCGGGAGGAGCACGGGCGAGCGCGCGCAGGCCCGCGGGCACGCCATGCAGAACGTCATCCTGACGGCCGCGATCGCCGGGCTCGGGGGCCTTCCAGGCGGTGTTCGAGGACCGGGCGGGGGCACGCGCCTGATGGCGACCTCACCCCGGTCGGGTGACGCGGGCGTCGGCGGCCGCGGATAGGATCGTCGAATGGCGAATGACGAATCCGACAGCGCCGCCCGCGACGAGGAGTCGCCCGGGATGAGCGTGCGGACGCGACACCGGATCGCGGTCGTCCTGGTCGTGATCGCCACGCTCGCCGGCGTCCTCGCCCTCCTCTCCACGTGGGTCAAGCGCCAGCTCTACGACACCGACCAGTGGGTCGAGACGAGCAGCGCGCTGCTCGCCGACGAGACGATCCGCAGCGAGCTCGCCAACTACCTGACCGCCGAGATCTTCGCCTCCGGACAGGTCCA
>CAZTGN010000202.1:0-4654 GCA_964613275.1 uncultured Conexibacter sp.
ACATCGCCGACCGCTTCCTCCCCGACAAGGCGATCGACCTGATCGACGAGGCCGCCTCGCGCCTGAAGATGGAGATCGAGTCCTCGCCGGTCGAGATCGACGAGATCGACCGCCGCGTCACCCAGCTCGAGATCGAGCGCCAGGCGCTCCAGAACGAGAGCGACGAGGCCTCGAAGGCGCGGCTGGGGACGCTCGACTCCGAGCTCGCCGACCTGAAGGAGTCGGCGGCGGAGCTGAAGGCCCGCTGGCAGACCGAGAAGGGCGCGATCGACGCGATCAACGCCGCCCGGTCCGAGCTCGAGGAGGCGAACCGCGAGGTCGAGCGGGCCGAGCGCAACGCCGACCTCGAGAGGGCGGCCGAGCTCAAGTACGGGCGCATCCCCGAGCTCGAGATGCGGATGGCCGAGGAGGAGGCGAAGCTCGCCGACCTGCACGCCGGCGGCGGCTCGATGCTGGTCGACAAGGTGACCGAGCAGGACGTCGCCGAGGTCGTCGGCAAGTGGACCGGGATCCCGGTCAGCCGGCTGATGGAGGGCGAGGTCGAGAAGCTGATCCACATGGAGGAGCGCCTGCACGAGCGGGTGATCGGCCAGGACGAGGCGGTCGTCGCCGTCGCCAACGCGCTGCGCCGCTCGCGGGCCGGACTGGCGGACCCGAACCGGCCGATCGGCAGCTTCCTGTTCCTCGGCCCGACCGGCGTCGGCAAGACCGAGCTGGCGCGGGCGCTGGCCGAGTTCATGTTCGACTCCGAGGGGGCGATCACGCGGATCGACATGTCCGAGTACATGGAGAAGCACGCGGTCAGCCGCCTGATCGGGGCGCCGCCCGGCTACGTCGGCTACGACGAGGGCGGACAGCTCACCGAGGCGGTGCGGCGACGCCCCTACGCGGTGATCCTCCTCGACGAGATCGAGAAGGCCCACCCCGACGTCTTCAACGTGCTGCTGCAGATCATGGACGACGGCCGCCTCACCGACGGCAAGGGCCGGACGGTCGACTTCACCAACACCGTGCTGATCATGACCTCCAACGTCGGCTCGCAGGAGATCGCCGGCGAGCGGATCGACGAGAACATCCGCGAGAAGATCAACGCCGTCCTCACGGCCACCTTCAAGCCCGAGTTCCTGAACCGGATCGACGAGACCGTGATCTTCCACCGGCTCAGCCGCGAGGACATCACCGCGATCGTCGCCGTCCAGGTCGAGATGCTGACCGAGCGCGTCCACGAGCGCGGGATCGAGATCGAGCTCACAGACGACGCCCGCACCCTGCTCGGCAACCTCGGCTACGACCCGACCTACGGCGCCCGGCCGCTGAAGCGCGTGATTCAGAGCCGCCTCGTCGACCCGCTTGCGCTGAAGCTGCTCGAGGGCGAGTTCGCCGAGGGCGACACGGTCCGGGTCGAGGCGCGCGAGGGCGAGCTGGTCTTCGAGCGCGCGGCCGCCGCCGTCGCCTGAGCCGCGGCGCCACGGCACCGCGGAACCTCCCCCAAATGGGGTAGTCAGGCGGTTCCGCGCGTCCGTGCAGGCCTGTCCCGGCTCCAACCGCATGGTCTCCGAGAGACCGCTGGTGTGAGAGGAACCCATGCCGGCTGACCGATGTCCCCGGCCTTTGCAAGGTCGCGATGGTCGCGGAGATCGAGGCGCAGGGCTGGAGCCTCGAGCCGGGCCGCTACGTCGGCACCGACGGCAAGGACCTCGAGGGCGAGGAGCAGCCAGCTGCCGCCCACGCCGAGCTGCGGTCGCTCGGCGCCCGGGCGCGGGAGCTCGAAGACGGCGTCGACGCGGTCCTCACGAAGCTGCTCTCGCCCGAGCCGCCACCGTAACGGCCGCGATAGGGTCCGATCATCGTCTCTAACGTATTCGCCCCATCTCGTTAGAGACGGTAGCCTCCCGCGCTGTGGAGGCGGACCGCTACAACGCAACGTCGTTCGGCAGGCCCCGGCGCACGGGCGGGCGCAATAGCTACGTCGCCTACTACCCGGCCCCGATCCCGCGCGAGATCGAGCTTCCCATCGCCACGGTCGGGCTCCTCGCCGATGCGGAAGGCGCCCTCGGCCAGCTGGCCGGCGTCGGCCGCCTCCTGCCGAATCCCGACCTCCTCATTCGCCCCTACCTCCTCCGCGAGGCCCTGTCGTCGACCCGCATCGAGGGAACGCAGGCGAGCATGGTCGAGGTCCTCGAAGCCGACGCAGGCGGTGAAGCGCGGAGCGAGGACGTCGACGAGGTCGTCAACTATGCGAGGGCGATGAGACTCGGCCTGGACCGACTCGCCGAGCTGCCGATCAGCACCCGTTTGATCCGTGAGATCCACGGCGAGCTGATGGTCGGCGCCCGCGGTCAGGGGCTCTCCCCCGGCGAGCTCCGCACCTCCCAGAACTGGGTCGGGCCGAGCGGCTCGACGATCGCCACCGCTCCGTTCGTCCCGCCGCCGCCGGAGGAGCTGGACGCGCTGTTGACCGACTGGGAGCGGTTCGCAAACGAGGACATCGAGATGCCGGTCCTCGTCCAGGACGCGCTCCTCCACGCTCAGTTCGAGACGATCCACCCGTTCCTCGACGGCAACGGCCGCCTCGGCCGGCTCGTGGTCGTGTTCTTCCTCGTCGCGCGCGGCAGGCTTCCGTCGCCGCTGCTCTACCTGAGCGCCTACCTGGAGACGCATCGGAGCGACTACTACGCCGCGCTGCAGTCGATCCGCGAGGCGGGAGATCCGCTCCCGTGGCTCGACCTCTTCCTCACCGCGGTGAGAAGCCAGGCCCAGGACGCCGTCACCAGGGCCGCCCAGATCCTCGACATCCGCGAGGACTACCGGGCGAAGACCCAGGGAATGAGCTCGCCGAACGCCGCCGGCCTGGTCGAGATGGTCTGCGTGAACCCGATCGTCACGGCCAGATCGGTCGAGGACGGCCTCGACGTCAGTCGCCCGACCGCCCTCCGACTGCTGATCTCGATGGAGCAGCACGGCGTTCTCGGGCAGGCCAGCCCGGGCGCCAGGGGCCAGCGCCGATACGTTGCCCGCGAGATCATGGACGCCGTGACGGGGGAACTCGACGGGTGAGTGGCGGGAGGTGGCGCTGGGCGATGTTGCGGCCTCGCCTGGCGATCTCTGGGGAAAGGAGGAAGCCGCTGAAGGCCTCGAGCCGGTCAGGGCACATCGAGGCGCCGATCTCGCCCGGGCACGGGCTGGCGATCCCTCGACCGTCCCACGGCAAATCCGCGATTCATCCACGGCGTGCGCCCGGATGAACGACGGGCGGGAGGCCTTCTGGGTGCGGATGAACAACAGCACACGTGAGCTGCCCGTGATCGAGATCGACCGCTACCGGCGCGAGCGTCGGCCTGATTGACGGTTCCCGGCGGGGAGGCGATGACTCGACGGTTCCCGCTCGGGTTTCGTGCTCCGCGGAACCTCCCCCAAATGGGGTAGTTGAACGGTTCGCGCGTCACCCTCACCCCATGGGTCGACGTCGAGGTCCGATCGGAGGCCCTGCCGGGCTCAGGCCCGGGCGATGCCGGCCGCGGCTACCCCCTGCTCGAACCGCTCGAGGCCGAAGGCGGCCGCCGGCCCGAGCGCGCCGCTGCCGGTGATGCCGCCGTCCCGTGCCGTGGTCGCGGCCCAGGCGAGGAAGCTCGCGGTGAACGAGTAGCCGTCGATGCCGCTGAGGCGGATCTCGGCGAGGCGGTCCCCGTCGGGCCCGTAGGCACGGGCGAGGACGTAGGAGCCGCCTCCGGCCCGCTCCGCCTCGCTCGGCCCGCCCGACGATCCGGTCACGAACCGGCGGGCCAGCGCCGTCAGCCCGCTCTTCAGCGGCGGGACCCTGCCGATCGCGGCGAGGCCGAGCGAGCCGACCCGCATCGGGCGCGACAGCTTCCCGAACCAGCCGAGATGGACCTCGACGTCGGTGAGCCCGGGGCTGAGCGGGGGCAGCGTGAAGTGCTCGGAGGAGCCGACCGAGACGGCCTCGCGCTCGCGCCCGCGGACGTCGAAGCTGGCGACGTGGCGGCCGGGCGGCTCGGTGACGATCCGGCCGCCGCGGAACGCGAAGCCCGGCTCCAGCATCACCCCGACGGTGGAGGCACGGGTGCCGCCGCTCATCCCGCCCATGCCGCTGCCGGTGAGGAAATACCCGATCTCGACGCGGCGTGCCGCGGCGCCCGCTTCGTCGAGGGCGAGCGCCCCGGCGAGGTTGCCGGGAGCCCAGTCGTAGCCGAGCGCCGTCAGCAGCGGGGCGCCCGAGACAGCGCCCAGCGGCCCCCACTCCTCGAAGACGCGGCGGATGAACGGCGGCTCGCCGGTCGAGTCGATGTACGCGCAGCCGGCATCGATCGCGGCTTCGATCGCCGGAGCCCCCCAACGGGCGAACGGGCCGACGGTGCTGACGATGACGTCGCCGGGCTCGACCAGGGCCCGGACCGAGGGCGGGTCGGCGACGTCGGCGACGGCTGTCTCGAGCCCACCGCCGAGCTCCTCGGCGAGGGCGGCGAGCGTCTTCGGGTCGCGGGCGGCGAGGACCGGCTCGGCGCCGGCCTCACGAAGCGCCGCCGCGGTCAGCCTGCCGGTGTAGCCGGTGGCTCCGAAGAGGACGATCCGCGCGGGCACGATGGCGACGATAGCCGCCGCCGGGGAGCGGCAGGCGCGGCATCGGGTTCGGCGG
>CAZTGN010000203.1:0-4644 GCA_964613275.1 uncultured Conexibacter sp.
TCCTCGTCGGCTCGCGTGCTGATCACGCGTCGCCTCCTGCGTCCGCCGTCAGCGCCCCCTCGACCTCGCCATGAGACGAATTCATGAGCGCCCGCGAGACGCTTGTCGCGGAGCTGCGCGCGCACGCGCTCGTGATCGGCGAGGTGACGTTGACGAGCGGGGCGACGGCCTCCTACTACGTCGACGCCAAGCGGGCGATCCTGCGCTAGCCCGGCTTCGGCGCCCTCGGGGAGCTGGTCGCCGCCGAGGCCGTACGGCGGGACGCGACCGCGGTCGGCGGCATGACGATGGGCGCCGACCCGATCGCCGGCGCCGCCATCTCCGACCCGGCCGGCCACGATCTGCTGGCGTTCTTCGTCCGCAAGGAGAAGAAGGCGCACGGCCTGCAGCGCTGGATCGAGGGCCCGCTGCTCGGGCCGGGCACGCGGGTGCTGATCGTCGAGGACGTCGTCACGACCGGCGGCTCGACCGTGCAGGCGATCGAGCGCTGCCGTGAGGAGGGGCTCGAGATCGCCGCCGTCGTTGCCGTCCTCGATCGCCTCGCCGGCGGCCGCGAGGCGATCATCGCCGCCGCCTCCGGAGCGCCCTACACGCCGCTGGCGACGATCGACGACATCTATCCCGAACGCGACGAGTAGCCCGCCCGGGGTGCGAGCTGGGGCGTGAAGCGGCGCTCGCCGCCCCGCCGTGAGTCGATGACCGCGGCGAGCTGGCGCTCGCAGATCGCTGCCGCGAGGTGCTCGTCGGCGGCGCGGAGGCGACCGGCCTCCCACTCGCTGTCGATCCAGTGCAGCGCCCGGCCGATGATCTCGCTCTGGAGCGTGATCGGGTCGATGCCGGCGACCATCGCGCCCGCGATCACCGCCTCGGCCAGCTTCGCGTCGCCGGCGACGAGCGCCCGCCGAAACGACTCGCGCGCGTCGCTCAACGCCGCCGTCTCGGCCGTCCGGCTCGCCGCGAGCGGTCCGGCGGCGGCCAGCCCGGCGACATCGGTGGCGGCGCCCGGCCGGGCCAGCATGTAGCCCTGCCCGGTCCGGTAGCCGAGCGCGAACAGGTGCGCGAGCTGGGCTTCGGTCTCGATCCCCTCGGCGACGACCTCGATCCCGAGCGCCCGCGCGAGCGGCAACACGCCGGCCGCCAGGGCGGCGTCGGCGGACGCCTCGCCGAGGCCGACGACGAACGAGCGATCGAGCTTGATCTGGTCGATCGGCAGCGAGCGGAGCTGGGCGATCGAGGTCGAGGCGGTGCCGAAGTCGTCGAGCGAGACCCGCACCCCCAGCTCCCGGAGCTCGCTGAAGCGGGCCAGGTAGGAGTCGGCCGCGCCGCTCAGCGCCGACTCCGAGATCTCGACGATGACCCGTCCGGGCTCGACCCCGATAGCCGCCACGAGGCCGCTGATCGTCTCGACGAGCGGCTCGGACGCGAGCTGGCTCGCCGAGACGTTGACCGCGAGCGCGAGCGATCCGGTCGGGTCGGCGGCGGCGATCGGCGGAAACTGGACGGCGGCATGAGCGATCAGCCGCTCGAGCAGCTCACCGCCGCAGCCGCTCTCCTCGGCGATCGGCACGAACAGCTCCGGCGAGACGGCGCCGCGCTCGGGGTGGTGCCAGCGCGCCAGCGCCTCGACCGCGACGATCCGTCCGGAGGCGATGTCGACGATCGGCTGGTAGTGGAAGGCGATCTCGTCGGCGGCGAGCGCCGCGGCGAGCTCGCGGCCGATCTCACCCCGGTAGCGGATGCGCTCGCGAAGCTCGGCATCGAAGACCTCGAATCGCCTCGTCCCGGAGCGGTTGCGGTCGAGCGCCGCCTCGGCGTCGCCGACGAGCGACTCCGCCGAAGCGTCGGACTCGCCGACGACGACGCCGACCGAAGCCGTAGCGGTCAGCTCCCCGACCCCGAGCTCGTACGGGTCGTCGAAGGCGGCGATGATCGCCGTTGCGAGCTCGACGACCGCCGCGCTGCCGCGGATTCCGGCCCTCATCACGACGAACTCGTCGCCGCCGGCGCGGGCGACCAGGTCGCCGTCGCCGACGGCTCCGAGCAGCCGCCGGCCGGCCGCGAAGAGAAGCCGGTCGCCGATTCCGTGCCCGAGGTCGCGGTTGACCCGCCGGAAGCCGTCGATGTCGACGAGGAGGACGGCGATCGGACCCGAGCGGGCCGCGATCTCCTCGCCGAGGCCATCGAGGAACTGGCGCCGGGTCGGAAGCCTCGTCACCGGGTCGGGATCGCGCCCGCCCGCCGGCGGGCTCGCGGCCCGCTTGGCAGGCGGAGAGAGCACCACGCCCCCTTCGTGCCGCGGCGCCCCACTCCTCCCCCGCCCAAGGTGGGTCATCTCAGCTACGACCATCGGGGTCAGGATGACCCAGTCGCCGACGCCGGCCGGGGTGGGTCATCTCAGCTAACCCAGTCGCCGACGCCGGCCGGGGTGGGTCATCCCACGTAACGACCATCGGGGTCAGGATGACCCAGTCGCCGACGCCGGCTGAGAAGATGGCGGAGCTGCTGTTGCGTTGACCGCCTGAGGCCGCCGGGGTCAGGACGACCCAGCGGGGGGCGGGTCAGCCGGCGGGGACGGGTCAGCGGTGCTTGCGCTTGCCCTGGACCCGCACGGTCAGCGACCGCTCGACGCTGCCGCCGTCGTCGCTCGTCAGCTTCACGGTCACCTCGTAGCGGCCGTCGGCGCGACGCTTGGCGCGGATCGGGATCCGGGCCACCTCGGGCTCGCCGGGAACGACCCGGCCGCGCTTGCCGCAGCGGCCCGGCTTGACCCAGCGCGCCGCCCCGCCCTCCGCGGTCGCGCAGGCGAGCGCTCCGTGCATGTCGAGGTTGCCGGCGTTGGCGACGCCGGCCTCGACGACGACGCGCCTGCCGGCGCGAACCTCGACCCGCTTCGGCTCGGGGTCGGCCCCCGCGAGGATCGGGCGGATGCCGGGCATCGACGGATTCGGCGTGCAGTGGCTCGATCCGTCGGGGCGCGGGACGTCCTGCGCGCAGAGGAACTGCGACAGCAGCTCCGGCTTCTGGGCGAAGAAGCCCTGGACGCCGACGTCGAGCATGTGCTGGTAGAGGTTCGGCCCCTCGGGCTCGGCGTCGGAGCCCCAGACGTGGAGCGCGTAGGAGTCGCCGCGCTGGGAGGCGATCGCCTTGAGGAAGGCGGGGGCGTCGATCAGGGTGCCGCCGAGGTCGTAGACGTCGGGCGGCTGCAGGGCCTGCGCGGGCGGGTCGATCTCCTCGTTGTCGAGCGCGTAGCCGCTGGTCGCGTCGAGGCTCGCCGAGAGCGAGTCGTGCTCGGGGAGCGCCTCGTGGAAGGCCTCGAGCTCGCCCTGCCCGAACGACGAGACGAGCACGTTCTCGTCATCGCCGCCGGGCTGGGCGGCGAGGATCGCCGCCAGCTCGCGGGCCGCCGCGGCGCCCTCGGCGTCATGGCCCGTCTGGTGCTTGATCTCGATGTCGATCCGGGTGTCGGGGAACTCGGCCAGGACCTCCTTGAACGTCGGGATCCGGAAGTCGGAGGCCGCGTAGCCGGCCGGTGGCGACTTGGCGCCGTCGGCGACGCCGCGAAGCACGTAGTCGCCGGGCGGGCGGCCGTGGTCGTACTGGCCGGTCCCCGGCGCGAACCAGTAGGCGGCGTCGAGCTCCTTCAGCTCGGCCACGGTGTAGTCCCAGATCTCGTCGGAGCTGCCCGGTCCGAACGGCGCCGGGGCGCCGGGCTGCTGGGAGTTCGTCGTGCCGTTCAGGGTCCGATCGTGGAGGACGACCAGCTCGCCGTCGGCGCTGATGTAGGCGTCCATCTCGATCCCGTCGGCGCCGGCCTCGCGCATCGCCCGCTTGAACGCGTACATCGTGTTGCCCGGGGCTTCGAGCTCACCGCCCTGGTGGGCGAGGCTGATGAACTGGTCCGGCGGCGTGAGCCACGGGTTCGTCTCCGCCGCCGCCGCGGTGGGCACAACGCCCATCGCCGCCGCGGCGGCGAGCAGGATCGTCGCCGCTGCCGATCGGATGCAACTCATCGCTTCCCTCCCAGTCCTCGTGTCCCGGCCCATCATCGCGAGAAGGCGACCCTACCGCTGCGAGCGCGGAGGCGGCGCCGGTCGAGGCCGGCGCTCAGCGCCTCGAGCGAGCGAGGCCGAGGCCGCCGAGGACCATCAGCAGGCCCCCGGCTGCGGCCGCGAAGATCCCGGTCGAGGGATCGGCGGCATCGGTGTCCAGCGGCTGGCCGGCGCCGAGCGTGCCGAAGTCGGGGGTGACGTCGAGGCCCGCCGTGCCCGCATAGACGGCGATCGCGAGGACCACGACGCCGAGCAGGATCGGCAGCCAGCTCGCTGCACCCTTGACGTAGGCCCAGATCGCGATCGCGGCGGCGAGCATCGCCGCCGCGATCACGGCGATCCCGTAGCCGGCGGCGACCATCGTGTTGTCGACGAGGTCGATCGAGGTGCCGTCGAAGTCGAGCTTCGCCGCCGGCAGGAACGCGCCGACGACGGCGACGAGCGCGCCGAGCACGCAGAGGAGCATGGGCAGGGCGCTGCGGGACCGCTCCCCGCCCTGCGCGGGAGCGGTGGCGGCCGGTACCGGGGTCGGGACGGCGGCCGGTACCGGAGTCGGGGCCGGTGCGGCGGCCGGCGCTTCGGTCGCGGCAGCGGA
>CAZTGN010000204.1:0-4640 GCA_964613275.1 uncultured Conexibacter sp.
GCTTCGCACTTCTTCCAGGTCGTCAGCCGCCGCTACGAGCAGGGCTCGATCATCCTCACGACCAACCGCGGGATCGCCGAGTGGGGCGAGATCTTCGAGGACTCAACAGTCGCCGCGGCGATCCTCGACCGGCTGCTCCACCACTGCACCGTGGTCTCGGTCGAGGGCGAGAGCTACCGGATGCGCGGCCACCGCGAGAAGCTCGGTCAGCTGCGATCGGCCGTCGCCGGCGGATAGGGAATTTCAGTGATCAGGGGTGGGGAATTTCGGTGATCCTTGACAGGCGGCTCGGCCCCGAGCTGGTCGAGGAGATCAGCCGCGTGGTGATCGCCAAGACGACGAGCGGCCCCGGGCGCTTCATCGCCCGCGCCGGGCGAAAGCTCCGCAGGAGGATCTACCCCAGATGGTGGTGGACCAGTGTTCAACCGGCGAGAGTGGACCAGGTTTCAACCGGCCTTGACACTCCAGCGTCTTTCGTTACATTCGTTGCATGCGCAGAGTCATTTCGGTATCGGGAGCGGGTTTCGCCATTGCAGCGATCATTGCCGCGGCCTCGATTGCCATGGCTGACGGTGGATCAAGCGAAGGTACAGTCGTCGCCGCCAGCGATTGTCCTGTCGCCGAGGCGATCCTCTCCGACGCAGGGATCTCGGTCGACACGTTCGCTCCTGAATGCCCAACCACTGGCGAAGCAGAGGAGATTGTCTCCCAGCATGAATCCCAGACATCGGTTGCTGGCACGATGCGAGCCAACACGCTTGACCATCTCAAAGCGCTTCTTGAACGTGCGCAGAGCGGCGAGCTACAAATTCCAGGGTTCAGCGATGGGGAGTTGGTGTCCGCCCTTCAAGCCGCAGTCTCACTGGTGGATGATTCCTCGGTGACATCGCAAGAAGCGAAGGAGCTCGACAGCGGCACGACCAACGCCGTGCTTGATGCGCTGAGAGACTCCGGCGACTTCCCTGAAGACCCCACGCGTCCGATCTCGGGCGATTGGATCGACTAATGGGCAAGCTGTTTCGGTTATGCCTTCCGTTGGTTCTAGGCGCATTGGTCATTGGACCTGTGGTTGCCTTCGGCCATACGGCTTCGTACGGGGCGGGTGACAACTACGACGCTGGGCACGACGGCCACGATGACAACTTGGACGGTAACGCCGGGGACGACAATCTCCGCGGTCAAGGCCATGGTGATTCCCTCAAGGGCGGCCCGGACAGAGACATCGTTGGTGGTGATGGCTCGAATGACGATGTGCAGGCCGGGGATGGCCAAGACAACGCATTCGGTGGTGCTGAAGATGACGAGGTTGACGGTGGGCCAGGGGCCGATAACGTCTTGGTAGGCGGCTCAGACACCAATGCTGCACTCGGGAGTGACACCGTTCGTGGGGGAGGAGCCAACGACGCCATTGCCGCGCATGGGGATCATGGCAACAGCCCTGATGATGTTCACGGAGGGGATGGCTACGACACATGCTACATCGATAACAACTTCGAACGAAACGTTGTCGGCTGCGAACTTGAGCTATAGGTGCGGGGGCTTCGGTCCGAGTGCTCCAAGTCATGACGACGTCTCCTCTAAACCGGTTCCCCCGGGTGCCACGGGAGGAGCTCGGCGCGCAAGTTCTTGATTCCGATCCGCGGCGGGAGCCCGCGCTAGGTGCTACGGGCAGGCGGTGCCGGCGCAGTCCTTCGCCTCGTCGAGGATCGCGCTCATCTGCTTGAACCGCTGCTTCTCGGCGCGGCCGTCGAGGCGCGGCTCGCCATCCATCTCGCCCGGGTCGACGTCCCAGTCGTAGTACTCGACGAAGGGCTTGGCGGGATCGTCGGTCTTCGTCTCGATCAGCGATCCCCGCTTGTCCTGAAGCGCGGTCCACTTGACCGCCTCGGTCAGCAGCCAGTCGCGGTCGTTGCCGGGGTCGAGCAGCGAGCGACCGTCGACCTCGTAGCCGGGGTCGATGCCGGCGACGTCGTAGAAGGTGGGGGCGAAGTCGACGTTGGCGACCAGCCGGGTGTCGAGTCGGCCCTTCCGGCCGAGCTCGGCCGGCCAGCGCATGTACATCGGCACGTTGGTGGCCTCCCGGTAGGGGAAGATCTTCCCGAGGGCGCCGTGGGCGCCGAACAGGAAGCCGTTGTCGGAGACGAAGATCGCCAGCGTGCCGCGGTCCTCGTCGGTCGCGTCGAGCGTCCGGAACACCTTGGCGACGGCGTCGTCGGCGGAGAGCAGCGTCCGCTGGTACTTCGCGAAGCGCCGGGTTATGTAGCCCAGCGTCTTGTCGTGGCGCTTCTCGCGCAGGTAGCGGGGCTTGTCCGACAGGTCGGTCTCGTTGAACGAGATCGGCGGCCGGAACCGCGGCACCTTCGCCTTCTCGTACTTCCGCTCGGCGACCAGCGGCGTGTGCGGGGAGCGCAGCGACAGGGTCATCATCCAGGGCTGCTCGTCGGCGTCCTCGCGCTCCTTGACGAATCGGGAGCCCCGTCGGGCGGTGAGCATGTCGGCCTTGGAGCGGCGCTTGCGGTCGTGCTCGTAGCCGTTGTAGTCGTCGCGGAAGACGTCGAAGCCGGCGTCGCCCTCGTCCTGCTCCTGCCAGCCGTTCATGTACTTGCCGAACTGGCCCGTGTAGTAGCCGGCGCCCTGCAGCCGCGCCGGGAACGTGTTCTCCGGCAGGTAGGTCCGGCCGAACTGCCGGGAGGGGTTGTTCGTGAGGATCCCGTGGTTGTGGGCGTAGAGCCCCGAGTACATCGTCGCCCGCGCCGGGCAGCAGAGCGGCGTGGTCACGTAGCCGTGGTTGAAGTCGACGCCCTCGCGCTTGAACAGCTTCAACGTCTGCGGCATCGCCCGCATCGAGGTCTTCTCCTGGTCGTCGGTGATGATCAGGAGGATGTTCGGCCTGGTCCCGGTGACGTCGCCGACGACCGGCCTGCCGGCGGCGTCGGGGCCGACGATCGCGACGTCGGGACGGTTGACGGCGACGCTGCGCTCGGCGATGCCGCGCGTCGACCCGAAGATCGCCAGGACGACGACGAGGGCGGCGCCGAGCAGCGCCACGAAGGCGATCTTTCCCCGCGGGACGGCAGGCATCTTCAACCTCTTATACAGATCGCTCACGAAGCCCTCTTAAAACCCTCACAGATGCCCCGGCGTCGGGGGCCCCGAAGCACCGGACAGACGTGCAAACCCGCGCCGCAGGCCGATGTTTCGATCGGGTCGCTCGACCGTCCCATACGTTGTCCTACGGGTGGGCGCCCCGGATCGGTCCCGACGCCGCCGCCACGGGCCGGGTCCACGCCCGGACGAGCAGCGGCGACCGGTGGGCCCGGGCCCGGGCCAACCGCGTCGTGGGACGCTCGGCGCGCCCGAGGCGGCAGCTCCGCCGGCCCGGGAGGCATCCGCCGCGGTCTCGCGTGGCCGTGCGGTCTACATAACCGCGATTATCGTGCGTTGCGATCGGGATGCTTCTGCGGGCCGCCGGCCGTCGCCCCCGGGCGGATCGGCGGATCAGCCGGCCGCGACCTCGGCGAGCTCGCCGCCCTCGAGGTCGAGGACGAAGCCGCGGACCGCGCCGGAGTCGATCGCCGGGGCGGCGGCGATCGCGGCGAGGCCGGCGCGGACCGAGCCCTCCAGCGAGTCGAAGCCGCCCGGGCTCCAGTCCGGGCGCGAGCCGACCTCGGCCTCGACCGCGGCGAGGAAGTCCTCGTCGTCGAGGCCGAGCAGGCCGCAGCCGGTGTGCGCGACGAGCCAGATCTCGGCGGTGCCGAGGGCCCGCTGCGAGAGCGCCAGCGAGCGGCGGACGTCGGCGCTGACGAGGGCCCCGGCGTTGCGGATCACGTGCGCGTCGCCGAGCTCGAGGCCGGCCGCGGCGAGCGGATCGATCCGGCAGTCCATGCAGGTGACGAGCGCGAGGCGCCGGCGCGGGAGCTTGGAGAGCGGCATCGGCAGCGGACCCTATCCACGGACGCCGTCCGTGGGCCGGTCGAGCGGCTCGGCTCGATCGCGGCCGGGCGGGAGAGCGACGGCGAAACGGCGCACTCATCGGCGTCCCCGCCCTCGCATCGCACATCGTTTCCGGGTAGCTTCACCGGCATGGAAGCAACACCACCACCCCCTGCCCCCGCCCCACCCCCCGCGGCTCCGAGGTCGAACCAGATGTCCGTCGGCCAGGTCCTCAGCGATGCCTTCGCTACGTACGGGTCGAATATCGGCGTCCTGATCGCGACCGGCCTCGCGGTGGCGATCGCCTTCGGCATCGTCGTCGGCCTGCTCAACGACGCCGGCGGCTTCGTCATGCAGTTCCTCGCCTGGGTCGTCCAGCTGATCGGCACCGCGATCTACACCGGGTTCGTCGTCCGGCTCGTCCAGGACGTCCGTGACGGTCGTCGCGACTCCACGGTCGGCGATCTGTTCAGCGCCGCGATGCCGGCGATCGGCGGACTGATCGTCTGGGCCGTCCTCTCCGGGATCGCGATCGGCATCGGCTTCTTCCTGCTGATCGTCCCCGGCCTGATCCTGATGACGATCTGGGCCGTCGGCGCCCCCGCCATCGTCGTCGAGGGAATCAGCCCGTTCGCGGCGTTCGGCCGCAGCTACGACCTCGTCCGCGGCCAGGCCTGGACCGTGTTCGGCGTCCTCGTCTGCGTCTT
>CAZTGN010000205.1:0-4639 GCA_964613275.1 uncultured Conexibacter sp.
CCGTAGTACCGGCCGTCGGCCACCCCCTGCTCCAGCCCGAAGCGCAGCCCGTCGGCGTAGGCGCCGAGCTGCGCCACCGCGTAGGTCCGTCGCATCCCCTCGGCAGCGACCCGCTCGGCATCCTCGCGGTCGGGGGCAGCGGCGGCGGCGATCGCGTAGGCGCCCGCGAAGGCTCCGGCGAGGAGCACCGAGAAGGCAGCGATCGCAACCGTGCGACGGCTCACGGGACCGGTATCTCGACCTTCTCCGCGTCCGGCTCGTCGACCCCGGTCCCGGCGAAGGCGCCCAGGTAGGCGTCCCGGTAGGAGGAGCGGAAGGTGCGCCCGTAGGTGATCCTGCGGCCGATCTCGAGTCCGGCCGGGTAGACGTCGCCGCCGATCGCGGTCCCCCGCGTCCAGCCCTCGCGCTCCCCCTCCACCCGGGCCGCATCGAGGTCCTCTCCCGAGACGTTGCCGAGCAGGTAGCCGCCGGCCGCGGCGAGCGCGAGCAGCACGAGGGCGAGAGCGGCCAGCCCGATCCGGCCGCGGGTGACGATCCCCGCCCCGTATCCCCCCGTGGCGGCGCCCGGCTGGTCGTTGCTCGGGCCTGCCATCGGCCAAAGCGTAGCCAAGGCGTCCGCCGCCTCCGCAGGATTATGGAGAGCCGTCGCGTATTGGGCTGTTGGGGCTGGGCCACGTGCACCAGAGCCGGCGATGCCTGTATCGATGGAGCCAAATCAGAGCGACGGGCCCGGTCGGAGGACCGAGGTCGGACCGGGCCACGGGGGACGAGGGGGATCGGGCGGGTGCCCGAGCCGCTGAAGCGCGGAAGGCGCTACATGCCGGGGCTGGACGGGCTGCGAGCGATCGCCGTCCTCGCGGTGATCGCCTACCACCTCGGGGTCGGCTGGATGCCCGGGGGCCTGCTCGGCGTCGGCGTCTTCTTCACCCTCAGCGGCTACCTGATCACCGACCTGCTGCTCGCGCAGATCGATGCCGGGGGGATGAGGCTCGGGTCCTTCTGGCTGGCCCGTGCGCGCCGGCTGCTGCCGGCGCTGATCGTGATGCTGGTCGTCGTCATGGCCTGGGTCACGGTGGTCGGCCCGCATCAGCCGCCCGACTTCCGGCAGGCGGTCCTCAGCGCCACCGTCTACGTCAACAACTGGTGGCAGATCTTCCACGACGTCTCCTACTTCGCGCAGTTCGAGGCGCCGGCTCCCCTCAACCACCTCTGGTCGCTGTCGGTGGAGGAGCAGTTCTACATCGTCTGGCCGTTCGCCCTGCTGCTCGCCATCAGGTACCTGCCCCGGATGGAGCCCAGGGCGGGCACCCGGCCGAGGCTCGGCGCGATCATCTTCGGCCTCGCGATCGCCTCGGGAATCCTGATGGCGGTCCTCTACCAGCCGGGGTCCGATCCGTCGCGCGTCTACTACGGGACCGACACGCGCGCGATCGAGCTTCTCGTCGGCGCCGCCCTCGCGGCCGTCTGGCCCAGCCGACGCCTCCGCGGCAACATCTCACGCGAAGCGCGGCGGCTGATCGATGCCGGCGGGGTGCTCGGCCTCGTCGTCATCGCCCTCATGCTCTGGCGCTCGAACGAGCTCTCCCCGTTCCTCTACCGGGGCGGGTTCCTGATCCTGTCCCTCGCCACCGCGTTGCTCGTCGCCGCGCTCGCCCATCCCGCCTCGCGGCTCGGACCTCTCCTCGGCGGCCAGCCGCTCCGCTGGATCGGCGAGCGCTCGTACGGGATCTATCTGTGGCACTTCCCGATCATCGCGCTGACGAGCGTCGAGGCCGGCGAGGGTCCGGGGCTCGTCCGCGGCGCCCTGCAGGTCACGGCGACGATCGCGATCGCGGCCCTGTCCTGGAGGTACGTCGAGGACCCGATCCGCCGCTGGGGATTGCGGCGGGCGCTCGGCCGCTGGTGGGAGGCGCGTCCGCGCCCGCTGGTGATCACGCGGACGGGCTGGGCAATGGGAGGCGCGGCCGGCGTGACGGTGTTCGCGGCGATCCTCGGCCTCGCCGGGGTGGGCGCGGGGCCGACCCAGGCCGGGATGCCCCACGCCGTGAGCGTCGCCACCACGGTGACGGGGGAGGAGCCGGCGGCCGCGGCGACGCGGACCTCCTGCGGGGAGCTCGTCCACATCGGCGACTCGACGTCGGAGGGGCTCGTCTCGGAGCAGTACGTGGCTCAACCCCGACAACTGATCGCCGCCAGGTATGCGCGCGTCGGGGTGAAGACGGCCCATTTCGAGGTCGCCCTCTCCCGTTCCATCTTCGAATCCGGCGACGGCCTGCCCAATGCCGAGGACGTCGCAGCCTCCTGGGCGGAGCAGGGGTTCGATGGATGCTGGGTGTTCGCCCTCGGCACGAACGATGCCGCGAACGTCGCGGCGGGATCGGCGGTGGGCGTCGAGGAGCGGATCGAGACGATGATGTCGGTAGCCGGAGACGACCCTGTCCTCTGGATCAATCTCAGGACTCTCAACGCGAGCGGCTACGCAGCCGAGTCGAGCATGCAGGGGTGGAACGAGGCGCTCGAGGACGCCTGCTCGAAGCACCCCGCAATGCGGATCTACGACTGGGCGAGCGACGCGAGGGACGAGTGGTTCGGCGAGGACGGCGTCCATTTCACCGCCGCGGGCAACGCCGCTCGGGCGCGACTCATCGCCGGCGCGCTGCGCGATGCGTTTCCGGCGGCCGGCGAGGGGTCCGCTCCCCCGGGGTCCGGCTGCCTCGTGGGCGCTGCGGGCGCCGACGCCGGCCCTGCCGCCTGAAGCTTTTCGCCCACGGCTTCTGGATCGATTGCGATCTTCCGACTCACCTGTTGAGCTCGCAACCTGAGCGGCGCGGGACCCCGGTCGTCGGGGCGAATCGCGGCCTTGGCGTAGTCCGGGTCTGAGCGCGAGCCCCCAGCCGACCCCTAGACCCCCGAAGGGCGGAGATCCAGGTGCAACCATCGAGAAGCGGGTCCGCGAGGCGGTCACTCGGTACCGCTCCGGCGGCGATCGGGGCCTTGGCGGGGGCGGCCATGCTCCTCGCCGTCGCCTCGATCATCATCGGCCCGACCGTCGCGCGGGCCGGGGGCGGCATCGCGCCGGGAGGGGGGTCGAGGGGCGGGTCGGGCAAGGCCCTGGAGGCCTCCGCGATCTCGGGCGTTCCGAGGGCGTATGCGCGGTTCACCGTGATCGTCGTTCGCCGCACGGGGCTCTCCGCCCGGGTCGTGGGCGCGTGGACGCTGGCCGAGGGGGGACCCGACGACAACCCCCTCAACATCGGGCCCGGTGAGCGCTTCGGCACCGTTCGGCGCGGTGCACGAGCCACCGCGAGCCATCTTCGCGGCGACCTCTATCGCGACGTCATGCGCAGCGTCGAGAAGTCCGACATGGCCCAGATCGATGCGATCGTCGCCTCGCCCTGGTGCTACCGGTGCAAGGGCTACCGGCGCTTGCTGCGTTCGACCTACGGCCGGGTGCACGTCGACGATTAGCGGACGTGCGTGACGGGTTGGGTGCGTTGCATTTCCCGTCGTGGCCGCCCCGGCCTGCTTGCGCGGGCCGCTCATCTGGTAAAGCGTAACCAGGGAAACGCTCCAACCGCTGGCGCTTGATGCTTTCCGCGATGAAGGCGACGGGGCCACGCCCGGTGCTCCGCGGAACCGCTCGTGCCTGAGCCGATCAAGTCAAACCAGCGCTACATGCCCGGCCTCGACGGGCTGCGCGCGATTGCCGTGCTCGGGGTGATCGTCTACCACCTCGGGTTCGACTGGATGCCCGGCGGCCTGCTCGGCGTCGGGGTCTTCTTCACCCTCAGCGGCTACCTGATCACCGACATCCTGCTCGGCCAGGTCGAGCGGGGCGGAATCCGGCTCGAGTCCTTCTGGCTCGCCCGCGCCCGGCGCCTGCTGCCGGCGCTGTTTCTGATGCTGATCGTCGTCCTCGCCTGGGTGACGGTCCTCGGCCCCCAGCAGTCACCCGACTTCCGCTGGGCGGCGGCGTCGGCGGCGGCCTACTTCAACAACTGGTGGCTGATCTTCCACGACGTCTCCTACTTCGCCCAGTTCGAGGCCCCGGAGCCGCTCAACCACCTCTGGTCGCTCTCGGTCGAGGAGCAGTTCTACATCGTCTGGCCGTTCCTGGTGATGATCGGGGTCAAGCTGATCCCGGAGGTACGCCAGCCGGGCTGGTTGCGGCCCCGCCTCGGCATCGCGATCATCGGCCTCGCGCTCGCCTCGGCGATCCTGATGCTGGTCCTCTACGAGCCCGGGATCGACCCCTCGCGGGTCTACTACGGGACCGACACGCGGGCGCTCGAGCTGATGGTCGGCGCCGCGTTGGCGACGATCTGGCCGAGCCGGCACCTGCACGGCCGGGTCACGCCCGGCGCCCGGCGCACGATCGACGCCGCCGGCGTCGCCGGGCTCGTGGTGATCGCCCTGATGTTCTGGCGATCGACCGAGTTCTCGCCGTTCCTGTACCGCGGCGGCTTCCTGGTGCTCTCGTTCGCGACCGTGCTCGCGGTTGCGGCGATGGCCCATCCGGCCACCCGCCTCGGCCCGGTCGTCGGCTGCCGGCCGATGCGCTGGATCGGCCAGCGCTCCTACGGCATCTACCTCTGGCACATCCCGATCATCGTCCAGACGACGCCCGAGGGGGCCGTGG
>CAZTGN010000206.1:0-2308 GCA_964613275.1 uncultured Conexibacter sp.
GCGGGAAGGCCCCGTCCTGGTGAAGCGAGATCGTCAGCACCGCGGGATCGCTCCAGAAGGCCTGCTCGGTCCCGTTGCCGTGGTGGGCGTCCCAGTCGAGGACCGCGACCCTGTCGATCCCGAGCGTCGCGCGCGCGTGAGCGGCGGCGACGGCGACATTCGAGAAGACGCAGAAGCCGTATGCCCCGGCCGGGCCGGCATGATGGCCGGGCGGGCGGACGAGGGCGAAGGCGTTGTCGAGCTCACCTGCGACCACTGCGTCAACGGCCGCGAGGCAGCCGCCCGCGGCCAGCCTCGCGATCGCGGCGCCGCCGGGGCCGATCGGTGCTTCCTCGCCGACCTCGCCCCCGCCCGCGGCGCTGACGCGCTCGACGAGATCGACGTGCTCGGCGCCGTGGATCCGCTCGAGCTCCGCGTTCTCGGCGCGACGCGGTGCGATCGCGGTGAGCTCGCCGATCACGCCGCTGACCTGGAGCAGGTTGTGGAGTCGCCGCTTCGGCGCCGGCCGTTCGATGTGCTCCTCGGGCTCGAGCGGCCCGCCGGCGGGCAGGAACGCGGCGCCCATCCCGGTGCTGTGCCACATGTAGGACTCGCTCCACACGAAGCCGGTCCGGCGGGACGCTGGGCCGGCCATCAGGGCCGCGACCGCGCCGCCGCGTCGTAGTCGTAGAGACCATCCCGCGGCTCGGTCAGAGCGCCGTACAGGTCGGGTCGCCGTGCCCTGATCAGCCCCGGGAGGGAGTCGAACGGCTTCGGCTCCTCCATCGAGTCGTCGGTGGCCCGCAGCCACCGCGCCCGCTCGAGGTCGGCGTCCGCGAAGACCAGGCCGGGCTCCTCCGATGCGGCGAGCTGCGCCTGGGGGCCGGCTATCAGCCCCGCGCCCCGCTCGTCGCCGAAGAGCGACTGGGTGAGCCCGAGGTGGCACTGGTTCTCGATCGCGCGCGCCCGCGCGACGAGCTGCCAGTTGGGCGCCACGCGATGGAACGCGCCACCGGCCGGCGCGAGCAGGACCTCGGCGCCGCGAACGGCGAGCGAGCGCGCGATCTCGGGGATCCAGAGCTCCGAGCAGATCAGCACGCCGACCCGGATCCCTGCAAGCTCGGCGAGGGCGAGCTCGGCGCCGGGGGCCATCGGCACGCCCGACAGAACCGGATGCACGTCCCCGGTGGCCGGGTGGCTGCGCTCGTAGCGGAGGACGACCGAGCCGTCGCCATCGTGCAGGTAGGCGACCGTGCGATGCAGCTCGTCCTCCCCCCGCTCGATCCGGCTCCAGCAGACCGCGCATCCCGCCTCGGCAGCGGCGGCCGAGACGGCCGGCATCGCGTCGTGCTCGCCACCGGCGCGGATCGGTCCGGGATATGCCTCCGGGAAGGTGAGGAGCTCGACGCCGCGACGTCCGGCTTCGGCGATCGTCGCGACCGCATCATCCATCTTCACGCGCTCGTCCTCTCCGTCGCGGGCCCGAGGCTGCGCGACGGCGATCCGCAATGCATCTGGTCGATCGCTCACTTCCGCCTCCTCACTCTCGGATGTAGGTCCGGCCGAGCGCCGCGGGCATCGCCGTGCGCCCGACGATCACCGCGTAGACGACCAGCGTGACGACGTAGGGAAGCGCCAGCATCAGCTCTGCCGGCAGGTCGATGTCGCTCGTCTGGACGCGCAACGCGAACGCCTCGGAGAGGCTGAACAGCAGGGCCGCCCAAACCGCCTTGACCGGCGACCAGCCGGCGATGATCACGACCGCCAGGGCGATGAACCCCCGCCCTCCGGTCATGCCGTCGCTGAAGGTGAACAGGGAGCCGAGTGAGAGGAACGCGCCGCCGAGGCCGGCCAGCGCGCCGCAGATCAGCATCGTCTGCCAGCGCACCCGGATCACGTCGATCCCGAGGCTGTCGGATGCTCGCGGATCCTCTCCGCAGGCACGCAGCCGCAATCCCCAGGCGGTTCGGGCCAGCGCCCACCACGAGACCGCCACGGCGATCGCCGCGATGTATACGAAGATGCTCTGCTCGAAGACGATCGGGCCGAGGATCGGGATGTCGGAGAGGACCGGCGGGTCGAGGGTCGGAAAGCCATCCACCTGGGGAACGTTGCCCCCCTCCCAGATCGCCCGCGAGAGGTATGCGGTCAGGCCGAGAACGGCGATGTTGAGCGCGATCCCGCTTACGATCTGGTCGCCGCCGAGGTTGATGGCGACGAACGCCTGGATCGAGGCGATCACGAGCGCGAAGACGAGCCCGAGCAACAGCCCGAGCACCGGCGAGCCGGTCAGGTCGGAGCCGAGGACTCCACCGAATGCCGCCATCAG
>CAZTGN010000206.1:2318-4626 GCA_964613275.1 uncultured Conexibacter sp.
CCTCGAGGCCGACGTTGACCAACCCGGAGCGCTCGGCGAAGACCTCTCCGAGCGCCGCGAAGAAGACCGGCAGCGCGAGCCTGATCGCCGCCGCGTACAGCGCCGTCGAGGTGAAGATCTCAAGCAGGTCGCTCAAGCGGCCTTTCCCGCCGCCGCGCGAACCGCTGGCGCAACCGGCGTCCCAGCCTGACCACGAGGTCGGCATTGGCGATGATCAGGAAGAGGACGACGACGCCAAGCAGGATCTGGGCGAGGGCCGCGGGCACCTCGGCGGTTCCCTCGGCGCTCTGGATGCCGCTGCGCAGGAATCCGATGAAGACGCCGGCGGCGAGCGTCCCGATCGGTGAGCCGCGGCCGATCAGCGCGGTCGCGACGGCATCGAAGCCCCAGTTCGGGCTGAAGAAGTCGCTGAGCCGATGCTGGACGCCGAGCAGGCTCGTGGCGCCGCCAAGCCCGCCGAGCGCCCCGGCGATCACCATCGCGACGACAGTGACCCGGGGAACGGCGATCCCGGCGAACCGGCTCGCGGCCTCGCCCTCGCCGAGAGCCTTGATCTTGAGGCCGAACCGGGAGCGGTCCATGAGCAGCCAAGCGGCCACCCCGACCGCGAGCATCAGCACCGCCCCGACCGGGACCACGTCGCCGATCAATCCGAGCTTGACGTCACCGGGGACCTCGCGCGTGTAGGGGTATCCGGCCCCCTCCGGGTCCTGGATCGGCCCTCTGACCAGGTAGCTGACCAGCCAGAACGCGATGAAGTTGAGCATGATCGTCGTGATGATCTCCGAGAGGCCGAGCCGGGCCCGAAGGACGCCGGCGATCCCCCCCCAGGCACCGGCGGCGAGCATCGCGGCGACCAGCGCGAGGACGATCACGACGATCCCGGGCACGTGCAGGTAGAGGGCAACCAGCACCGCTGCGAGGGCGCCGATGTAGATCTGGCCCTGGCCGCCGAGGTTGAACAGCCCGGCCCGGAATGCGATCGCGACCCCGATCGCCGTGATCGTGATCGGAGTCGCTTCGAGCAGCGAGTTGCGGATCGCCAGGTCGTCGCCGATCGCGCCTTCGTAGATGGCTTCCCACGTGGTCGCCAGATCGAGCCCGGCCGCGACGAGCACCAGCGCCCCGACGAGGGCAGCTCCGGCCAGCGCGATCAGCGTGCGCGCGATCAGCGCCCGCGTGTCCTCCCCGAAGCCGAAGCTACCGGCCATCGACCCCGCCCATCAGCAGCCCGGCACGATCCCGGTCCATCTCGTCCATCCCGTAGGGACCGGCGATGCAGCCCTCGTACATCACGGCGATCGAATCCGACAGCGCGAAGATCTCGTCGAGGTCGGTGGAGATGACCACGACGGCGGCCCCCCGCTCGCGCGCCTGCAGGAGGCGTTCCTGGACCTCGTGCTGGGCGCGGACATCGAGACCGCGGGTCGGGTTCACGGCAACCACCGCCTCGGGCGTGCCGGCGAGCTCGCGGGCGAACACCACCTTCTGCTGATTGCCACCCGAGAGGTTCCCGGCGAGGGTCGCCGGGTCCGCCGGCCTGACGCCGTACTCCTCGAGCGTGCCTCGCGCCCAGTCCTCGACCGCCCGTCGACCGAGGAGCGGCCCGAAGCGCGGTGGTTGCGGGCCGAGCATGAGGTTCTGCCACAGCGGTGCGCCGAGGAGCAGGCCGTGATGGCGCCGATCCTCCGGGATTCGCGCGATCGGAACCTCGTCGGCCTGCCAGCGCCCGATCGGCGGCAGCGCGCGCCCGTCGAAGCGCACCGCGCCACGCGTCGCTCGCCTGAGACCGAAGAGGAGCTCGGCGAGCGGTCGCTGCCCGTTGCCCTCCACCCCGGCGACCCCGATGATCTCACCCGCCCGCACGCCGAGGGTGCAATCCGCGAGCTCGCGGCGTCCGAACGGGTCGTCGATCGTGCAGGCATCGATCTCCAAACGGGTGCGACCCGGCTTCGAGCCGTTGCTCCGATTGACCTCCCCGGTCGCCGTCCCGACCATCGCCGCCGCGAGCTTCGCCGGAGTCATCTCGCTGACAGCGAAGGTCCCGACGTTGCGGCCGCCGCGCAGCACGGTGACGCGATCGGCGATCCGCATCACCTCGGAGAGCTTGTGCGAGATGAAGATCACGCTTCGGCCCGAGCCTCGTAGCCGCTCGACCTCGTCGAACATCTGCTCGACCTCGTCCGGCGTCAGCACCGCGGTCGGCTCGTCGAGGATCAGCAAGCGAACGTCTCGCGCCAGGCAACGGACGATCTCGATCCGCTGGCGCTGCGACATCGCCAGCGAGTCGACGCGGGCCGCCAGGTCC
>CAZTGN010000207.1:0-4624 GCA_964613275.1 uncultured Conexibacter sp.
ATGGGCTTCATCGAGAACAACAAGGCGCTCTGCATGCTCTCGGTGCTGATCAACACGCACCTGCTGATGTCGGCCCGCAGCCTCGGCGTCGAGCGCTACTTCTACGCCTCCTCGGCCTGCGTCTATCCCGACTACCGGCAGCGCGAGACCGACAACCCGGGCCTCAGCGAGAGCGACGCCTACCCGGCGATGCCCGAGGACGGCTACGGCTGGGAGAAGCTCTTCAGCGAGCGGCTCTGCCGCCACTTCCGCGAGGACTTCGACCTGACCACGCGCGTCTTCCGCTACCACAACGTCTACGGCGAGAACGGCACCTGGGACGGCGGCCGCGAGAAGGCTCCGGCGGCGATCTGCCGCAAGGTCGCGGAGGCGGTGACCGGCGAGACCGGGCGGATCTCGATCTGGGGCGACGGCAAGCAGTCGCGCAGCTTCATGTACATCGACGACTGCGTCGAGGGGACCCGGCGGCTGATGGAGAGCGACGTGCCCGAGCCGCTCAACCTCGGCAGCGACGAGCTGGTGACGATCGACGAGCTGGTGACGATCGTCGAGGGGATCGCCGGCGTCAAGCTCGACCGCGACTACGACCTCTCGGCGCCGCAGGGCGTCCGCGGGCGCAACAGCGACAACGAGCTGATCACCGAGCGGCTCGGCTGGGCGCCCTCGATCACCCTCCGCGAGGGGCTCGAGCGGACCTACCGCTGGGTCTACGACCAGGTCGCCGCCGGCGCGCCGTCGCCGGCGGCCTGAGCGTCCGCCCCCGCCGCCGCCCCTGCGAGACTGCCCGCGTCGAGCGCGTGACCCCGAAGGTCGGCGCGGAGCAGGAGAGTCGAGATGACCGCGGTCGAAGCCCGGGCCCACCGCCCCGTCGGCGTGGTGATCCTGATGGTGATCCTGTGGATCCAGGCGATCATCCAGCTGATCGGCGGCATCGTCATGATCCTCGCCCGCAACGACGCCGACGTCCTCGCCCAGACGGACCTGTCGAGCGGCGGCATGCTGGCGGCCGGCGTCGTCGCCATCCTGATCGGCGCGATCACGGCGATGATCGCCAACGCGGTCGGAAAGGGCAGCAACTTCGCCCGCTGGATCGTGGCCATCGTCGCGACCATCAACCTCGTCTACGGGATCGTGCTGGTGTTCACGATCACCGGACACGCGATCTCGACCGGGCTGGCCGAGGTCGTCCTCGCGCTCGTCGTCCTCTACATCCTCTTCGGCGAGCGGGGCAGCAAGGAGTTCTTCAAGTCCTAGCGGAACCGGCCCGGCGCGCCCGGGCGTCTGCGGGCAGGCCGGCCTGAGGCGACCGCGGATCCGGCGCGCTCAGGCGACAACGGGCTCGCCGGCGGACTGGCCGGCGCCGGCGAGGATCTCCGCCTCGCGGGTCCGCGCCGCGTCGACGCGGATGCCGGGTCCCATCGTCGCCGTCAGCGTGATGCTGATGATGTAGCGGCCCTTCGCCGCCGCCGGCTTCGCGCGGACGATCTCGTCGACGACCGCGGCGTAGTTCTCGAGCAGCGCCTGCTCGGAGAAGCTCGCCTTGCCGATCGCGAGGTGGACGACGGCCTGGCGGTCGGTCCGATACTCGATCTTGCCCGACTTCGTCTCGCTGACCGCCTTGGTGACGTCGTCGGTGACGGTGCCGACCTTCGGGTTCGGCATCTTCCCCTGCGGGCCGAGGATCCGGCCGAGACGGCCGACCTTCGGCATCTGGTCGGGGGTGGCGATGACGATGTCGAAGTCGGTCCAGCCGGCCTCGACGCGCTCGGCGAGGTCGTCGGATCCGACGAACTCGGCCCCGGCCTCGGTCGCGGCGCGCGCCGCCTCGCCCTCGGCGAAGACGGCGACGGTGACGTCGCGGCCGGCGCCGTTGGGCAGCGCCAGGGTGCCGCGGAGCTGCTCGTCGGCGTGGCGGACGTTGACGCCGAGGCGGATGTGGACCTCGACGGTCTCGTCGAAGCGGGCGGATGCGGTCTGCTTCAGCAACGCCACCGCCTCGGCGGGCTCGTAGTGGTGGTTGCGGTCGATCCGCTCGTAGGCGGCGCGGAACCGCTTCCCTCGCTTCGCCATCTCAGCTTCCCTCCACGTCGACGCCCATCGAGCGGGCGGTGCCGGCGATGATCCGCGAGGCGGCGTCGAGGTCGTTCGCGTTCAGGTCGGGCATCTTCTTCTCGGCGATCGCGCGGACCTGGGCGGCGCTGATCGTGCCGACCTTGTTGACGTGGGGCTCGCCCGAGCCCTTGTCGATCCCGATCGCCTCCTTGATCAGGACCGCGGCCGGCGGCGTCTTCGTGATGAAGGTGAAGCTGCGGTCCTCGAAGACCGTGATCTCGACCGGGATGATCGTGCCCGAGTCCTGCTGGGTCTGCGCGTTGAACGCCTTGCAGAAGTCCATGATGTTGACCCCGTGCTGGCCGAGCGCGGGGCCGACCGGCGGCGCCGGGTTGGCGGCGCCGGCGGGGATCTGCAGCTTGATCAGGGTGAGGACCTTCTTCGCCATTCAGATGCTCCTTTCTCGAGCCACGCCCGACCGAGAGCCTCCATGACCAAGCAGGTCGAGGACGCAGGAGGCGAAGCGGCCGGAAGGGCCGTGAGCCGACGAGGACGAAGAGATGCGCAGCGTCATGGAGGCTCTCAGACCTTCTTCACCTGGTCGTAGCCGACCTCGACGGGGGTCTCGCGGCCGAAGATCGAGACCAGGACCTTGAGCTTGGCGGCGTCGTCGTTGATCTCGGCGATCTCGCCCGAGAAGTCGGAGAGCGGGCCGGAGATGACCTTGACGGTCTCGCCGATCTCGTACTGCGCGCGCGGCTTGGCCCGCTCGCCGGCGCCGGGCTGACCCGCGGCGGGGGCGACGCCGGGGGTCTCGGTGTGGAGCAGGTTGTCGACCTCGCTCTGCGACAGCGGCAGCGGCTTGTTGCGGGAGCCGACGAAGCCGGTGACCCCGGGGGTGTTCTTGACCAGGCCCCAGGCGTCGTCGGTCATCTCCATCTGCACGAGCACGTAGCCGGGCATCGTCCGCTTCTCGACCGAGACCTTGCGGCCCTCCTTGATCTCCTGGACCTGCTCGGTGGGGACGACGACCTGGCGCACCTTGCGCGCCTGGCCCATCGTCTCGACCCGGTGCTCGAGGTTGTGCTTGACCTTGTTCTCGTGGCCCGAGTATGTGTTGATCACGTACCAGCGAAACATGCTCTGAGGGTTCTTCCTTGGTCGGTGGGGGCGCTGCCGATCAGATCAGCAGGTCGATGAGGCGGCTGAATATCGCGTCCAGCACCCCGAGGTAGGCGGCGGCGATCGCGACGAAGAGGAGCGTGACGGCCGAGGCCTGGACCAGCGTATCGCGATCCGGCCACTGCACCTTGCGGAGCTCGGCGATGACGGAGGCGAAGAAGCCCATGATCGCCCCGCGCTCGCGCTGCTGGACGGGCTCCTTGGCCGCGCGACGCTCGGCCTGCTCCTTGGCGCGGCGCTCCGCCTCCTTGCGCTGACGGCGCTCCTCGCGGCGGTCGGGCTTCGCCGGCGCGGGGGCCTCGAGCGCCTCCTCCGGGGTCTCCTCGGCGCCGTGCTCGATCGCCAGCTCCGCCTCCACCTCGTAGGCCGACTCGGGGACCTGGGTGTCGTGCTGCGCCTTCGATTCCTCGTCGCGCTCGGCGGCGACCCCCTGCTCGGCGAGCCGGCGCTTGCGCGCCGCCTCGGCCTTCCGCTGTGCCCGGCTCTTCGCCATCGCCGCTCAGCGGGTCTCCTTGTGCGGGGTGTGGCGGCCGCACCAGCGGCAGTACTTGCGCAGCTCGACCCGGTCGGGCGTGTTGCGCCGCGACTTGTTCGTCTGGTAGTTGCGGCGCTTGCACTCCTCGCAGGCGAGCGTCACCGCTATGCGTACGTCTCCACGGGCCATCTATCCATCCAGGCAGCGTCGGTGTCGGACCTCTCGTCGCTCGCCGCCCGGTGCAGCTCGCGACTCCCTCGCCCTCCCAGACCGTACCTGCCGGGCTCCCGATCGGGGCCGTCGAGGCTGGAACCGAATCCCGGTCGCGGGGGCGAGGTGGCGGAAGGATAGCGCGGCTTCGCCGCCGCGGCACACAGCGAAGCCCGGAGTGGGACTTGAACCCACGACCCCCTCCTTACCATGGAGGTGCTCTACCGCTGAGCTATCCGGGCGGGTCGGCGCAGGTTAGCGCCAGCGCACTCGGGCCGATGACCGGATTGTCGCCGCGACGCCGGTCCGTCCGATTGCGAACGTATGTTTGGGGCATGGAAGAACAGCGGAGGATCACTCGCGGCAGGCAGGGAGATCTCGGCGAGAGCTCCGCGATCGAGTGGTTCACCCGCCTTGGTGCAATCGCCTTCGCCCCGCTCGGCTGCAGCCCGGACGTCGACCTGGTCGCGCTGCACGAAGGGAGCGCGCTGCGAGTTCAGGTCAAGACCTCCGCACAGGAGATCGAGACTCCGTCAGGCTCGAGGCGGTACCCGGTGGCGCTGGTCACATCAGGCGGGAACAGGAGCTGGAGCGGCAAGGTGAAGCGGATCGATCCCGACTTGGTCGATTACGTCTTCGCCCTCACCGTCGCCGGCAGGCGATGGTGCATACCCACGCCTGCGCTCGAGGCCTTCAACCAGGTGA
>CAZTGN010000208.1:0-2861 GCA_964613275.1 uncultured Conexibacter sp.
ACCGGAGCCCGCAGGTCGTCCTCGATCTGGTCGAGGTGGTGGAGGAGGATCTCGAGCAGGCGCTCGCGATCGACCACCTCCTCCGCGAAGGCGCCCCTGACGTGGGCCTCGCGAACTCGTTCCCAGTCCCAGATCTCCGGCAGCTCCTCGTAGTCGGCCTCGTCGAGGAGACTGCCGTCAGCCACGTGCCTGAGCCGGTAGAAGCGGGTGCGCTCGGGCTTGCCGCAATAGAGCAGCAGGAACGGCGGCGGTCGCTCGAAGTCGTCGCTGCGGGCGTAGTCCTGGAGTTGCTTGGCGGCCCGGGCAAAGCTCGCGGGCGTATCGAGCACCTCGTAGCGCTTGATCTCGCAGAGGACGACGGGTGAGTTTCCAACCATGTAGAGGCCGTCGTAACGGCCGAGCTCGTTTCCGCTCTTGAGCCGGCGCAAGGCGAGCCGGCGTTGCTCGAGGAAGTGCTCGCCGTCGGCCTGGTTGCTGGTCCGCGGCGGATAGCCGAGCGCCTGCATGTCGGGCTCGAAAAGGGTCGAATGGACGTCGGCCTCCGAGAACGCCTGCTTCTCGGCCTCGGGGATCGTCAGGCTCGGAAGCTGGATCGCGCTCACCTCTCACCGCTCCCGACTGTGGGCACCGTGGCGTGCCCACTCAAGGCTTCGATGTCCCCACTCCGTGCCAAAGCCGTGCCGATCCTCGCACGTGCGGCGGCCAGCGACCCGCTCAGCGCCCCTGCCACCGCGGGGGCCGCTTCTCGGCGAAGGCGCGGATGCCCTCGCGGAAGTCCTCGGAGGCGAAGCAGGACTCGCGCAGGGCGACGAGCTCGTCCACCTGCTTGGGGCTGAGCCGGGGGAACTGCGAGAGCGTCTCGATCGCGTGCTTGTTGCCGCGCAGCGACAGCGGCGCGTTGGCGGCGATCGACGAGGCGAGCTCGAGCGAGCGGGCCTCGAGGCCGGCGGCGGGGCAGACCTCGTGGACGAGGCCGATCCGCTCGGCCGCCTCGCCATCGAGGAGGCGGCCGGTGAGGAACAGCTCCTTGGTACGCGGGACGCCGACCGCGTCGATGAACCGCTCGAGGCCGGTGTGGCCGTAGATCAGGCCGAGCTTCGCCGGCGGCATCCCGAGCTTCGCCTCGGCCGCACAGAGGCGGAGGTCGCAGCGAACGGCGAGCTCGAGCCCGCCGCCGAGGCAGTGGCCGTTGATCGCCGCGACGACCGGGAACGGGTGGGCGCTGACCGCGTCCATCGCCGCCGTGAACGGGTGGGCGACGAGCGCCTCGGCGTCGCGCTCGAACGTCTCGTCGGGGATCGCGCCGATGTCGTAGCCGGCGGAGAAGGCCCTGCCGGCGCCGGTGACGAGCACGCAGCGGACGTCGATCCCGTGGTCGAGCTGCGGCAGGGTCTCGGTGATCGCGTCGAGGACGGCGTGGGAGAGCGGGTTGCGCTTGTCGGGATTGTCGAGCGTCAGCCGCGCGACCGCATCGACCGGGAAGTCGAGCATCAGCTCGCCGCCGGCCAGCTCCCGCGGCGCCCGCTCCGCTCGCTCCGCGCCCGTCATCGCGGGCAGGGTACGCGAGTAGGACCGGCCGGGCGCGGCCAGCGGATTCCCGCCCGGCGGGCGCATCGCGCTAACGTCCCATTCCCATCCCGATCCGAGCAGCGAACGAGGAGATGCAAGTGGAGCCCACCGCCACCGCCGAAGCAGAAGCGTCCACGAACGGGAAGACGGGTGAAGCCTCCGACCGCTCCGTCGAGGTCTACAACCCGGCGACCGGGGCGCTGATCGGGAGCGTCCCGGCGATGGGCCCGGACGAGGTCACGGCCGCGGTCGAGCGCGCCCGCGCCGCCCAGCCCGCCTGGGAGGCGGCCGGCTTCGCCGAGCGCGCCAGGATCCTCCGCCGCGCCCAGAAGTGGACGCTCGACAACGCCGAGCGGATCATCTCCACGATCGTCGCCGAGAACGGCAAGACCTACGAGGACGCGCAGCTCGCCGAGGTCTCCTACGCGGCCTCGGCGTTCGGCTTCTGGGCCAAGAACGCCCCCGAGTTCCTCGCCGACGAGCGGGTCAAGTCGGCCTCGCCGTTCGTGCTCGGCCGCAAGCTCAAGGTCCGCTACGCGCCGGTCGGGGTCGTCGGCGTGATCGGTCCCTGGAACTACCCGCTGACGAACTCGTTCGGCGACTGCATCCCCGCCCTCGCCGCCGGCAACGCGGTCGTGCTGAAGCCGGCGACGCTGACGCCGATGACGTCGCTGTTGATGGCCGAGGGCCTGCGCGAGTGCGGCCTCCCCGAGGACGTCTTCCAGGTCGCCGTCGGCGAGGGCGGCGCGATCGGCAATGCGCTGATCGACGCCGTCGACTTCATCA
Source organism: uncultured Conexibacter sp. (assembly GCA_964613275.1). Lineage (GTDB taxonomy): Bacteria > Actinomycetota > Thermoleophilia > Solirubrobacterales > 70-9 > RHKX01. Next base: position 2,356 of record CAZTGN010000208.1, read on the forward strand.
TGTTCACCGGCTCGACCGAGGTCGGCAAGAAGGTGATGCGGCAGGCGGCCGAGACCCTGACCCCGACCGCGATGGAGCTCGGCGGCAAGGACCCGATGATCGTCCTCCGCGACGCCAACCTCGAGCGCGCCGCCAACGCCGCCGTCCACTACTCGATGCAGAACGGCGGACAGACCTGCATCTCGGTCGAGCGCGTCTACGTCGAGGAGCCGGTCTACGAGGACTTCGTCGCCCGGGTGACCGAGAAGATGATGGCGCTCCGCCAGGGGGTCCCCGGCGGTCCGGCCCAGGTCGACGTCGGAGCGATGACCTCGGCCGGGCAGACCGATCTCGTCGAGGAGCAGGTCAACGACGCGGTCGCCCACGGCGCCCGCGCCGTCGTCGGCGGACACCGCGGCCCCGGACCGGGCGACTTCTTCGAGCCCACCCTGCTGCTCGACGTCGACCACTCGATGGAGGCGATGAGGGAGGAGACCTTCGGCCCGACGCTGCCGGTGATGAAGGTC
>CAZTGN010000208.1:2871-4623 GCA_964613275.1 uncultured Conexibacter sp.
GGGCCGGTGTCGCCCATCATCCAAAAGTTGTCCTTTTTTCCGCCGGTTCGGATATGCCGCGCCGGATCGAGTCCGGCGTCGTCTGCGTCAACGACGCCCAGCTCAACTACGTCGCTCTCGAGCTGCCGATGGGCGGCTGGAAGGCCTCGGGCATCGGCTCCCGCCACGGCGCCGGCGGCATCCGCAAGTACACGAAGCAGCAGACCCTGCTCGTCACCCGGTTCGCGCCGACCGACAAGGACGTCCACATGCTCCCCTACGACTCGCCGCGGAAGACGAAGCTGCTCGGGCGCGGCTTCAAGCTCCTCTGGGGCCGCGGCAAGCGGGACTGAGGGGATGGCCGACGGCGGCTACACCAAGGCCAACCTCCGCGACGACGTGCCCGACATGGCCGGGCAGGCAGGCGTCGAGGGCATCGCGGCCCACTTCGCCGCCGGCACGCTGGACCTCCAGCGGTCGGGGCTGAGCTACCAGCGGATCGAGCCCGGGCGGCGTCAGCCCTGGGGCCACCGGCACAGCGAGCAGGAGGAGATCTACGTGGTCCTCGCCGGCGGGGGGAGGGCGAAGCTCGGCGCCGAGGAGGTCGAGCTCGCCCCGCTCGACGCGATCCGCGTCGCCCCGGAGCTGGCCCGCAACTTCGAGGCCGGGCCCGACGGGCTCGAGCTGCTCGCCTTCGGCGCCCCCCGCGCTCCCGATCAGGAGCCCGGCGGCGATGCCGAGATGCTGCCCGGCTGGTGGGGCGACGAGGACTTCTGAGCGCCGTCCTCGCCGCCGGCCTGCTGATCGCGGGCTGCGGCGGCGATGACGGCTCCTCCTCCGTGCCGACGTTCACCGGCAGCGACGAGGAGCAGGTCGCCGGGACGGTCAACGCGATGACGGCGGCGATCGCCGCCGGCGACGGCGCGACGGCGTGCGCGCTGATGACGGAGAAAGGGCAGCGGGTCATTGTGAGGATCGGACGACAGGCGGCCACCGGCCCCGACCCCGTCGACGACTGCGCCGCGGCGGTTCCGGCCGCGGCTGCGGTCGGCTACGACCCCGGCGATTATCGGGTGACGGTGCGTGATGTCTCGATCGAGCCCGGCCTCGACCACGCTCAGGCGAACTGCGAGTTCCGGGGCGTGTTCCTGCTCGAGCGCACCGACGGGGGTTGGCGGGTCGACATCCCGTACTGCGTCGACTGACGCCTTCCCCGCCACCCTCCCGCCACCCCCGAGGTGGCACGGATCTCATGGCCCCGGACTGCGTTGTCGGTGCCACCGGTCGAGAAACGGCACGTCAATTGCGAGCTGTCACCTGCGAGATGTCATCCTGACGCCGTGGAGCAGCGGCTCAGCCTCGTCACGCTCGGCGTCGCCGACCTCGAACGGGCGGTCGGCTTCTACGAGGCGCTCGGCTGGGAAGCCGGCAACGACTGGCGGGCCCAGGAGGTCGCGTTCTTCCGGTGCGGCGGAATGGCGGTGGCGCTCTGGGATCGCGTCGAGCTCGCCGCCGACAGCGCGGTCGAGGACCCGGGCGGCTGGGGCGGGGTGACGCTCGCCCACAACGTCCGTTCACCGGCCGAGGTCGATGCCGTGATCGCCGAGGCACGGGCGGCCGGTGCGACGATCGGACGCCCTGGCGCCGAGACGTTCTGGGGCGGCTACGCGGGCGTCTTCGTCGACCCCGACGGCCACCCCTGGGAGGTCGCCCACAACCCGCACTGGACCCTCGACGAGGACGGCTCGATCCGACTCTGACGCCCGGACCGGA
>CAZTGN010000209.1:0-4546 GCA_964613275.1 uncultured Conexibacter sp.
GGGGCTCGCGCCACCGGTTCAAGGCGGCGATTACACGGTTGCTCTCTCGACGATCATCTCGCGACGGTAGCCGACGACGAGATGCTCCTCGCTTCGGTGCTGATCCACAGCTACGCGCTCGCCGAGTGGGCGGCGGCGAGGAACTTCCGCACCGATGCCCGCAGCTTCGAGGGAATCGAGGACTGGGGCGGCCGCCTCCTCGCTGCCAACGGGCGCCAGTGGAGCGACGTCGAGGGCGCCCTCCTCGGCGCCGTCGAGGTCGCGGTAGTCCGTAACGGCTTCGCCCATGCCGACCTGTTCCTCGACGACAAGGAGATCGCCCGGCTTCGAACCGCCGGCGCGAGCGGCTGGAAGTCCGGTCAGCGGCTCGATCTGACCTACCCGCGCCTGCGCCGCTACCGCAAGCGCCTCCGCAGCCTCCTCAACGAGGCCGGCCTCGCCTGAGACCCCCGCACGGCCTCCGCACCGCCGCTCGACCTCGTCGCAATCCCCGCTCCCGCCACTCGGCTCCGCGGAACCTCCCCCAGATGGGGTAGCCCGGCGATTCCGGGACGTTCAGTCGGCAGGTCGGAAGAGCTCGACCTCGACGAGGCTGCCAGCCGCCACCGCGAGCTTCGCGTCGCACGTGACGAGCGGGACGCCGATCGCCTCGGCGAGTGCAAGGTAGGCGGCGTCGTAGGCGCTTGCCCTGTCGCGGAGCTCCCAGATCCGGTCGAGCAGCGCAACGTGGGGGTACCTCGTCAGGTTGAGGTCGCCGAGATCCTCGATTGCGGCGTAAGCGCGATCGAACGTCAGCGCACCGAGACGAACGAAGCGCCGCAGCGCCTGCGTGACCTCGAGGTCGACCAGATGCGGGGCCGCCAGCTCGCCGTCTTCGTCGAGGCGGGTGCGAAGGTCGTCCGCCGGCGATCCCTCGCCGATGGCACGAACGATGGCCGAGGCGTCGACGACGAACAACCGAGCAACCGTCAGTCCAACGCGTCGCGTCCGGCGCGAATCGTCTCGACGATGGTCTTGCCGCTGAGCCCACCCGGCCGCCTGCTCGCCCGCTCGAGGACCTCGGAGATCGGGGGCTTCGATGCCTTCCGCTCGAGCTCCGCCAGCACGTAGTCGGACAGCGACATCCCGGCCCGCGCGGCCCGGACCCGGAGCTCGGCGTGGACGTCGTCGGGCACGTTGCGGATCTGGATCGTCTTCACCGTCGCCATGCTACCGGCCCACATGCATCACACCCAATCTGCATGCAGGCCGCCGACGTCGTCATCGCCGCGCTGGAAATCGTCCGCGAAGCCCTCCTCCTCGGCGATCAGCATCGTCGCGATCGCCAGGAACTCGGTGATCACCCGCAGCTCCTCGTCGCCGTGGTGCTCGGCGACCACCGCGAGGATCGCCCGCAGCCGCTCGGCGCTCCGCCCGATCACCTCGACCCCCGGGCCGCCGCCCTCCAGCGCCTGCCCGATCACCTGCTGCACCGCCCCGGTCGCGTTCAGCAGCGCCGTGATCAGGCGCTCGAGCTCGGCGCCCTCGAACGGCTCGACGAGGATGGCCATGCCCGGTCAATCCCGGGCGATGCGCCCGCGCCCTACGCCAACGCAGGCCTCAGATGTTCGAAAGCCCGATCGCCCAGAGCGGGAACGTCGCCATCACGCCGAGCCCGACGCCGACCAGCGCCCCGCTCCGCGCCGAGCTGCTCCGCGACCGCGCCCCCACGATCGATCCGAGCAAGAGCCCCACGACGATCGCGCCGATCGGGATCCAGAAGATCTCGTCCATGGACGCAACGCTACTAGGGAGCCCGTGCTCCCGCGCGCACGAAGCCCCCGGGGTCATGCCCCGCGCCGGATACGCTTGTCGCGATGCGGGGGTTCGTGGCTCCGACCGACTACGGCTGGTACCAGTTCCTCAGGGCCCGGCCGGAGCTCCGCGAGGTCAACTTCTGGCGGCCAAGCCAGAACCGGTTCGCGGCTCTGGATCCGGGTGAGCTCTTCTTCTTCAAGCTCAAGGCTCCCCACAACGCGATCGCCGGCTTCGGCTTGTTCACACGCGGAGCCGTCCTGCCGGCTTGGGAGGCATGGGACGTGTTCGGCGCCGCGAATGGAACGGCCGACCTGGCGGAGCTGCTCGCACGGATGGGCCGGCTCTTCGATCGGGCCGGGAAGGGGCCGATCGACGTCGACACCTGGATCGGCTGTCTCGCGATCAACGAGCCGGTCTTCTTCCCGCCCGACGAGTGGGTGCAGGTCCCCGCCGACTGGAGCCGCGAGATCGTCTCCGGCAAGGGCTACGACCTGTCGGGCGGCGTGGGGAGGCTCCTCACCGCGCGCTGCATCGCGGCCGCGGCGGCGCTCGACGCCAGCGCGAACGCTGACGAGGCGGCGGTTGCCGCCCGCTACGGGCCGGCCCAGCTCGTGCAGCCGCGGCTGGGACAGGCGAGCTTCCGGATCGCGGTCCTCGATGCCTACTCGAAGCGCTGCGCGATCACCGGCGAGCGCTCGCTGCCGGTAGTCGAGGCGGCGCACATCAGGCCGTTTGCCGCCGGCGGCCTCCACGCCGTCCCGAACGGGCTCCCCCTTCGTCGTGACCTGCACCGGCTGTTCGACCTCGGTTACGTGAGCCTGCGGCCCGACCGCTCGCTCGCGGTCAGCAGGTCGCTGCGCGAGCAGTTCGAGAACGGCAAGGTCTACTACGAGCTCGAGGGCGCGCCGCTGCGCCTACCTGCCAATCCCGGCGACCGGCCGGATCGGGAGGCGCTCGAGTGGCACTACGAGGAGATCTTCCGGCGTTAGGGCCTTGGCGCCGCCGCGCCTGCGGCGGCATGCGGCACCGTCTGCCCTGAAGCGGCCTCCCAGACCACTCAGGTCGGGACGATCGGGGCGTCGAACGGCGTGACGGGGTTCGCAGGATCGATCGGAGCCACGAGCCGAGGTTGCTACGCTGTGCCACGCATGGATGTGTCAGTTCGGGAGCTGCGGAACCACACCGCCAAGGTGGTAGCGGCGATCGAGAGCGGCGAGCGAGTCGTCCTCACCGTCCATGGCCGGCCCGTGGCGGACATCGTCCCCCGCGTGGTCAGAAGTGAGCGCCGCTCGACGGAGGCCGTGCTGGCCGGGCTCGGCGGGATCGCGGAGCTCGCCGACGAGCTCAACGTCACGTCCGACCCGGCCGACTTCGAGTCCGGAATGACCACCGACGAGTCGTTCGCTTGAGCGGCTACCTGATCGACACGAGCATCTTCATCGCTGCCGAGAACCGCCGCCCGCTCGGGCCGCCGCCGCCGGGCAAGGCGCGGATCTCGGTGGCGACGCTGACCGAGCTCCGCCTCGGGGTGCTGAACGCCAAGGGCAAGGCCCTTCGCAGGCTCCGCCGGGCGACCCTCGCCGAGGCACAGTCGTTCATCCCGCTCGCCTACGACGAGAGCGTCGCCGAGTTGCTCGCCGGGTTGATCAGCAAGGTCCGCGCAGCCCACCGCCGGGCCTCGGCGGAGGACGCGATCATCGCCGCGACTGCGCTCGTCCACGGCCTCACGGTCTGGACCCAGGACGCCGATTTCGCGGTCCTCGCCGAGATCGAGCCACGGCTCGACGTCCAGCTTGGCTGAGGACGGAGTCGGCGGCGCTCGCCGAGTCCGGCAAGGCGTTCGTCGTCACGACTGACGACGAGCCGGCCTGCCCCGGAGCCGCTCCCGGTGATCGAGCTCGAGGACGTGCATCTCGTCTGCCGGCTGGCGATCGTCGAGTAGGCGCTCGACCACCGGCTCCGGAAAGCCGGTCTCGTCAGACGACCGCCTCGTACTCGACGAGATCGGTGGCCGCGTCGTCGTTCCAGGCCTCTTCGAACGGCTCGAGCGGGATCTCGGAGGCACGGATCGAGTCGACGGCCCCAACGAGAACCGAGTTGAGCGGTGGGAGCTCGTAGGTCTCGTCGTCGTCGCACAGAACTCGAGCATGGAGCTGCCGGGCGCGGTCCGACGGCAGCACGCGCCACTGACACTCCAGACCCTGCGCCTCGAGCTCCTCGGAGAAGCGCTCGAACGCCTTGCGGGTCTTGGAGGTCAGGTTCGCCGGGCCCGAGAGGAGCCGGACCTCGGTGACCCCTTCCAGCGACAGCTCCTCGCTGAGGATCTCGAGCGCCTTTCGATCCATGTGCTGCTCGTACCAGAACACGCTTCCCTCGAGCCGGCGGATGAGTTGCCTGACCGCGAGGTCATTGGAGAACGGTCGGTCGGGCTGAAGGTAGGTGTCGGGCAGGTGATCCGGGACGAGGTCCGTGATCCCGGCGCGGCCGTCGTCCGGTGCTGCACCGATCGTCTCGAACCCGTGGCGGACCACCTTTGCCATCAACGGGCGCCGCGCACTCAGGAAGTCTTCGTACTCCATCTGCGACCAACCATCCGGCAGTGCATGATGGAAGCGATCCGCGTCGGTGAACTGGGCCTCGTACCTGGGCCAGTATTCCGCCGGTGCGGCGCCTGAGATCTCGATGTTCTCGGGCCACTCGACATAGGAGAGGTTGGCGATCTGGTTGATCGACCGTGCACCGCGGAGTC
>CAZTGN010000210.1:0-4530 GCA_964613275.1 uncultured Conexibacter sp.
CGAGCGCGTGCGCGCGCAGCTCCGCGACAAGCGTCTCGCGGGCGCTCATGAATTGGTCTCATGGCGAGGTCGTGGGGGCGCTGCCCGCGGACGCAGGAGGCGACGCGTGCTCAGCACGCGAGCCGACGAGGACAGGGGTCAGCGTCTCCTCGGCCCGCCATCACTTGTAGACGTAGATGGGGTCGCCGAGGTCGATCCAGTCGTAGATGTGGACCGAGTCGGGGATCGGGTTGCGCAGGCAGCCGTGGCTCGCGGGGTAGGTGGGAACGCTGTGGTAGCCGTGCGTCGCGTAGCCGCGGATGAAGTAGATCGAGTAGTACATCCCGAGGCTGTTGTAGCCCGCGTCCTTGCGGTAGAAGCGGAACTTGCCGCGGATCGTCGGCGTCGCCGGCGCCCCCGAGGAGATCGTGTAGATCTCGTCGACCTTCCCGTTCTTCGCCAGCACCATCACCTGCCGCGAGAGGTCGGCCTCGACGTGCTTGCCCGCCCCCGGATGCTCGAGCTTGAAGCCGCCCTTGCCCTTCGCGAGCTTCTTGAAGATGCTCCCGGTCGCCTTCTCCTTGCGCGCCATGTTGTTGACCTTGCGGTAGGCGAGGACGGCGCGGCCGGTCGCCGACGAGTACTTCGAGCCGCGACTGGAGACGAAGCCGAGCCCGTTCAACAGGTCGTTAAGCGCCGCCACCGACGAGCCCCGGTCGCCCTTGTTGAGGCTCGGGTAGCGGAGCCTGAAGTTGCGGCTGCCGTCCTTCGACGAGGCCCAGGTCGCGCCCTTGTGGAGGATCGCCCGGATCCGGTACATGCCGGGCGCGACCATCTTCCGCGACCAGTGGAACTGCCCGAGCTCCGAGCCCTTGCCCTTGGCGCGGACGTGGACGCTCTCGCGCTTGACGGTCTTCTTGCCGCGGTTGAGGATGATCGTCACCTCCTGGCCGGCGCGGAAGCGCCGCACGGTGCCCGCGGCCTTGACCCGCTCGCCGGCGGTGACCCGGCCCCTGCGGACGCCCTTGAGCCGGACCCTGGTCGTCGTCGGCTGCAGCGCCGGCTCCCCGCCCGGCGCCCGCTCGCCGTGGGTGCCGGCGCCCGCGCCCCCGGCGCCGGCTGCGGGTTGATCGGCCTGCCCGGGGGCCGTGGTGGCCGGGGGGGCGGTGGCCTCGGGGGCCCCGGTCGCCGTGGCGTCCGCCTCGGCCGCCTGCGCGGCCCCGGCAAGGACCGCCGGCGTCAGCACGGCGAGGAAGGCCGGGACGATGACGAAACGGGCGCGCAGGCTCATTTGCAGGCGAATCATACGGCGCGGGTCGGGCGCCGCCCGCAACCCCGCGTTCAGGCGGGCCCGGCGATCGTCCGTCAGACCGTGTCGGTGACGAGCAGCACGAACGCGATCGTGTTGTTGATCGCGTGCGCCAGGACCGGTGCCCACAGGGTCCCGCTGCGCTCGTAGAGCCAGGCGAGGATGACCCCGAAGATGGCGAGCTGGATCGCGACGCCGATGTTCCCCGCGCCCAGGTGGAGGGCACCCCACACGCCGGCCGAGATCGCCGCCGCCGGCAGCAGCGACATCGAGCGCCGCAGGCCGGCGAACATGAAGCCCCGGAAGAAGATCTCCTCGGAGATGGGTGCCGCGATGACGATCAGGAACGCGGCGGCGGCGACGCTGCCGAGCTCGTCCTTGTCGGTGCCGAGCTCGCGGGTCACGTCCTGCTGGTCGGGTTGGAGCAGCGGCGCGAGGAACCCGGAGAAGAGGATGTAGGTGACCCAGGCGAGGGCGGCGAGGCCGATCGCCGCGAGCGCCACGCGGCCGCCGAGGCCGAGCTTGGCGAAGGCCCCGCCGAGGCGCCCCCCCGAGTCGGCGAGGGCGAATCCGAGCGCGGTCCCGGCGAGGCTCACCGCGACGACGAGCTGGGCGGCGTTGCGGGCCGCCGACGTATCGAGGTCGGGGTCGAAGACGGCGACGACGATCGTCCCCGCCAGCATCACGCCGGCGGCGATCAGCACCCCGACGGCGACCATGCCGCCCCGCCAGCCGACCTCGGGCAGCCCCGCGTAGTTGGTCAGGAAGCGTCCGCCGCCCGCGGCGTGGTCGGGCTCCTCGCCGCCCGGCGGGGGGGTCGAGGGGGCCTTGGCGTCGGGCGGCGGCACCGACCGGCGGCCCGGCGGGGACGCCGGCGGCGGGGTCGATCCGACCGGCGCGCGGTCGCGGTTGGCTTCCTCTTCGTGGTCGCTCATCGGTCGCTGGGGTCCATTCGCTCGACGATCTCGGCGAGCGAGGATACGTCGGCGCCGCCGTCGCGGTCGATCCTGACCACGTCGATGCCGGCGGCGCGGGCGCCGGCGACGTCCTCGTCGCTGTCGCCGACGTGCAGCGCCTCGGCCGCCGTGCAGCCGGCGATCGCGAGCGCCGGCGCGAAGATCGCCGGGTCCGGCTTGCGGATGCCGGCAGCGGCCGAGGTGACGACGCCGTCGATCGCCGCCGCGAGCCCGATCCGCTCGAGGACGGCCGGTAGCTCGTAGTCCCAGTTCGAGACGCAGACGGTCCGCAGGCCGCGCTCGCGCAGGGCCGCGAGGGTCGGCGCCGCGTCGGGGTAGGGCTCGAAGCGGATCGCGTCCATCATCGTCGCGACGCCGATCTCGCGGCCGAGCCCGGCCGAGAGCACCGCCGCCGACTCCGCGCGCAGCTCGGCGAGCGAGGCCGCGTCGCGGCCGCGGTCGGCGTTGGCGACGTAGAACGCCATCTCGGCCTCGAAGGCGGCGCGGACGCGCTCGGGCGGGATTCCGTCGACGGCGGCCTCGTCGAGCTGCTGCCAGGGCGGCAGCAGCCGGACCATGGTCCCGAGGGCATCGAGCAGGCAGGCGCGGTAGGGCGCGGGCACGAATACATTCTCACCGAGCGGATGGAGGAGCCTGCAGCCAGCCGAGCGACGGCCGTCCCGGCGGCGTCGCGGCGGCGGCTGTCGGCCCGCCTCGCCGCCGTCGCCCTGGTCGCGGTCTCGCTGCCGCTCGCCACGCCGGCGCTCGACCCGTGGTTCGTTCCGGGCGGCGGCGACGGTTGGGCCGAAGGCGTGCTCGGTCGCCTCGGCGAAGGGTTCCTCTCGCGCCCGATGGTCTACCTCTGCCTGCTCTGGCTGGCGATCGCGCTGTGGGTCGCCGTGCTCGTGCTCGCCCGCGAGCTCGGGCTCCGCATCGTGGCGACGCTCGCCGCGGCGCTGATCTTCCTCTTCGCGCTGGCGCCGCCGCTGCTCTCGCTCGACGTCTTCAGCTACGTCTCCTACGGGCGGCTCGGCGCCGAGCACGGCCTCAACCCGTACGAGCACGCGCCGGCGGCGATCCCCGGCGACGCAGCGGCGAGCCGGGTCGTCGACTACCGCGACGCGGTCTCCGTCTACGGGCCGGCCTTCACGCTGCTCAGCTATCCGCTCGCCGCGCTCGGCGTCCCGTTCGCGCTCTGGTCGCTGAAGCTGATCGCCGCCGCCGCGGTCGCGTCGATCGCCTGGATCGTCGCCCGCCTCGCCCGCCTCCGCGGGGTCGACCCGGCCGCCGCAGTGGCCTTCGTCGCCCTCAACCCGCTCGTCCTCGTCCAGGTCGTCGGCGGCGCCCACAACGACGCGCTGACGGTCGCGGTCGCGACGGCGGCGCTCGCCGCGGCCCTGCTCGTCCGCCCGGCCGCCGCCGGAGCCGGGTTCGTCCTCGCCGCGGCGGTCAAGGTCTCGGGCCTGCTCTATGCGCCGTTCGCGCTGCTCGGGGCCCGTCCGGCGCGGAGTCGGGCGCGGATGCTCGCCGGCGCCGCCCTCGCGATCGCCCTCGCCGGGGCGATATCGCTGGCGGCGTTCGGGACCTCCGTCGATGCGGCGCTCACGGTTGCGGGCGAGAACCAGGACCGGATCAGCCGCTGGAGCGTCGCCGCGACCGCGGCGCGGGCGAGCGGGCTCGACGTCGACCTGATCCGGACGGTGCTCGCGATCGGGCTCGCGGCGACCCTCGGGGGGCTCGCGATCGCCGTCGTCCGCGGCTTCGACTGGGTCCGCGCCGCCGGCTGGGCGGCGCTCGCGGTGCTGGTCGCCTCCGTCTACATCGTCCCCTGGTATCTGATCTGGGTGCTCCCCGTCGCGGCGATCTCGCGTGATCGGGCCCTGATCGGTGCGACGATCCTGCTGACGGCGTTTCAGGCGATCAACGGCGTCGCGGTCAGCCTATGAACGAGCCCCCGATGCGCAGATCCCCCGAGTTCGACCTGATCACGGCGATCCGGGAGCGCCTCGGCGATCCCGCGGACGCCGGCGTCGACGTCCGGATCGGGATCGGCGACGACGCCGCGGTCACCGTCGCCGCGGACGGCTCGACGCGGGCGGTGACCGTCGATGCGCTCGTCGACGGCGTCGGCTTCCGTCGCGCCTGGTGCCCGCCGCGGGCGATCGGCCGCAAGGCGGCGGCCGCCGCCCTCAGCGATCTCGCGGCGATGGGCGCCGAGCCGACCGAGCTGTACGTCTGGCTCGGGGTTCCCGACGACCTCGACCGCGACGCGACGCTCGAGCTCAG
>CAZTGN010000211.1:0-4508 GCA_964613275.1 uncultured Conexibacter sp.
GTGATCGGGCTCCTGAACGACTGGAAGCCGGCGCCGATCACGACCGCGGCGCGGCTGCGACTGATCGCCGCGGCGCTGGCCGCGAACGGCCTCACACCGCCGCAGCGGCCGCCGCGCGCCGAGCTGCGGCCGCGCGGCGCGCGAAGGACGAGGGAGCGCGACGCCCGCGCCGTCCGCCACCACTACGACCTGCCGCCCGAGTTCTTCGCGCTGTTCCTCGACGAGTCGATGACCTACAGCTGCGCCGTCTTCTCGCGCGGCGCCGGGACGCTCGAGCAGGCGCAGGAGGAGAAGCTCGAGATGGTCTGCTCGAAGCTGGCGCTCGCCACCGGCGAGCGGGTGCTCGACATCGGCTGCGGCTGGGGCAGCTTCGCGACCCACGCCGCCTCCCGCCACGGCGTCGAGGTCGTCGGCATCACGCTGTCGGAGCCGCAGGCGCGGGTCGCCCGCGAGCGGGCCGAGCGCGCCGGCGTCGGCGAGCGGGTCGAGATCCGCGTCATGGACTACCGCGACCTCGCCGGCGAGCAGTTCGACGCGATCGCGAGCATCGGCATGGTCGAGCATGTCGGCGGCGAGCGGATCGACCTCTACGCCGAGCGCCTCGCCGCCCTGCTGCCTCGCGGCGGACGCCTGCTCAACCACGGCATCGCCCGGCTCCGCCACACGGACCCCGAGGCGGGGCCGTTCTCGGAGCGCTACGTCTTCCCCGACGGCGAGCCGCTGCATCTCTCCCGGGTGCTGCTGGCGCTCGAGCGGGCCGGGTTCACCAGCGAGCACGTCGAGGGCTTCGCGTCCGACTACGCCGAGACCCTGCGGCACTGGGCGGCCCGCCTCGACGCGAGCCTCGATCGGGCGGTGGAGCTGGCCGGGCCCGAGCGGGCTCGCGTCTGGCGCCTCTACCTGCGCGCGGCCCGCAACGGCTTCGACAACGGGTTCACCTCGATCTATCAGGTACGCGCCCGCCGGGCGGCGGACGGATAGCGTTGCGGCGATGAGCGCGGAGCGGACCCTTGCCGGCAAGACCCTGCTGATCAGCGGCGGCAGCCGCGGCATCGGCCTCGCGATCGCCCTGCGGGCGGCGCGCGACGGCGCCAACGTCGCCCTGATCGCGAAGACCGACCAACCCCACCCGAAGCTCGAGGGGACGGTCCACACGGCCGCCGGGGAGATCGAGGAGGCCGGCGGCGGGGCGCTGGCGATCGTCGGCGACATCCGCGACACCGACCGGGTCGAGGCGGCGGTGGCGGCGACCGTCGAGCGCTTCGGCGGGATCGACGTCTGCGTCAACAACGCGAGCGCGATCGCGCTGCTCGGCACCGAGCAGCTCGAGATGAAGCGCTACGACCTGATGCAGGACATCAACGCCCGCGGGACCTTCCTGCTCTCGAAGCTCTGCGTCCCGCATCTCAGGCAGGCCGAGAACCCGCACGTGCTGACGCTCTCGCCGCCGCTCAGCCTCGAGCCGCGCTGGGCGACAGACCACGTCGGCTACACGATCGCCAAGTACGGGATGAGCCTCTGCACGCTCGGGATGGCCGAGGAGTTCCGGGACGAGGGGATCGCCTTCAACTCGCTCTGGCCGCGGGCGATCATCGCCACGGCGGCGGTCCAGAACCTGCTCGGCGGCGATGCGGCGATGGCGCGCTCGCGGACGCCCGCGGTGATGGCCGACGCCGCGCACGCGATCCTGACCAGGCCGAGCCGCGACTGCAGCGGCAACTTCCTCCTCGCCGAGGACGTGCTGGTCGAGGAGGGCGCGAACGACCTCGGGCGGTACCTGGCCGTGGCCGGCGCCGAGCCCGCGGTCGACCTCTACGTCGACGAGGTCGACCCGCCGGGGATCGGCTGAGTGAGCCGGGCGCACCGCCAGCGGCAGCTATAGATTGCCGCACGAGCCTCGCCGGATGCCGGAATCGGGAAGCGAACAGGGAGGAACGAAGCCGCACCGCGCAGGTGCGGTCCTCGGCGTCCTGATCCTCGTCGCCGCCGTCGCCAACCTCAACCTCTCGGTCGCCAACGTCGCCCTGCCCGACATCGGCAAGGACTTCGCGGCGAGCCAGACCGAGCTCAACCTCGTCGCCGTCGGCTACTCGCTCGGCCTCGCGGCCTCGGTCCTCTACCTCGGCGCGCTCGGCGACCGTCACGGCCGCAAGCGGATGGTCGTGCTCGGCATGGCGGTCACGATCCCGGCATCGCTGATCGCCGGCCTCGCGCCGTCGGTCGAGGTCCTGTTCGGCGCCCGCGTGCTCGGCGGCCTCGCCGCCGGCATGGCGTTCCCGACGACGCTGGCGCTGATCACGGCGCTCTGGTCGGGCGCCGACCGGACGAAGGCGATCGCGCTCTGGTCGGCCATCGGCGGCGCGCTCTCGGCGCTCGGCCCGATGGTCTCGGGGGCACTGCTCGAGCACTTCGACTGGGGCTCGTGCTTTCTCGTCACCCTGCCGCTGGCGGCGGTCGCGTTGATCGCGGCGCTGCGGCTGATCCCCGCCCACGTCAACGAGACGACGGACCCGGTCGACAACCTCGGCGGGATGCTCTCGATCCTGATGGTCGCGGCGCTCGTCCTCGGGATCAACTTCGCCGCGGTCCCCGGCGAGGGGGCGCTGGTGATCGGGCTGCTCGCGATCGCGCTCGAGGCGGTGGTCGGGTTCGTGATCCGCCAGCGCCGGGTCGACAATCCGCTCTACGACCTGAACGTCGCGGCGCGACCGACGTTCTGGGTGGCGGCCGTCGCCGGGATCATCGTCTTCGGCTCGCTGATGGCGGCCGCGTTCATCGGCCAGCAGTTCCTCCAGAACGTGCTCGAGTACTCGACGTTCGAGGCGGGCGTCTCGATCCTCCCGGCGGCGGCGCTGATGATCGTCGTCGCGCCGCGGTCGGCCGGGCTCGTCGAGGCGCGCGGCGCCCGCTTCACGCTGCTGCTCGGCTACGTGTTCATCCTCGCCGGCTTTCTGACGATGCTGCTGCTCTGGTCCGAGTCGAGCCCCTACTGGCACATCGGGCTCGCCTACGGCTTCGTCGGCATCGGGATCGGCTTCGCCGGCACGCCGGCCTCGCACTCGCTGACCGGGTCGGTGCCGGTCGACCGCGCCGGGATGGCGTCGGCGACCGCCGACCTCCAGCGCGACCTCGGCGGGGCGATCATGCAGTCGATCCTCGGCGCGGTCCTCACCGCCGGCTACGCGGCGTCGATATCGAGCCAGATCGCCGCCTCGCCGAACGCCGACAAGGTCACCGACGCGACCGAGTCGGAGCTGCAGAAGTCGTTCTCGAGCGCCGCCGACCTCGCCGACCAGTACCCGCAGTACAAGGACCAGATCATCGCCGCCGCCCGCGACGCCTTCCTGCAGGGCGACCACTGGGCCTACGTCGCCGGCATCGCCGCGATCCTGATCGGCGCCTTCGTCGTCTTCCGCTTCTTCCCGCGCTACGAGCGCGAGCGCGAGCTGATGGCGGGCTACGCCGCGCCGGACTGATCCCATGCCCGAGCTCGCCCTCGCCGTCTACGCGCTGTTCGCGGCCGTGGCGTTCGGGCTCCGCGTCCTCCTGCAGTGGCGGGCGACCGGGTCGACGGGAGTGCACGGCTTCGGCGGCCGCCCGGGCTCGGCCGAATGGCTCGCGGGCATCCTCTTCCTCGCCGCGATCGTCCTCGCCGTCGCGGCCCCGGTGCTGGCGCTGGCCGACGTCGTCGGGCCGATCGCGGCACTCGACCGCGAAGCGGTGAACGTCGCCGGGCTCGTGATCGCGCTCGCCGGCATCGCGGCGACGCTGGCGGCGCAGCTCGCGATGGGGGCGTCGTGGCGGATCGGCGTCGATCCCGACGAGCGGACCGAGCTCGTCACGACCGGCCCGTTCGCGGTCGTCCGCAACCCGATCTACGCGGCGATCATCCCGACCGGACTCGGCCTGGCGCTGATGGTCCCGAGCGCGGTGGCGCTCGCCGGCCTCGTCGCGCTCGTCTCCGCCTTCGAGCTCCAGGTCCGGGTCGTCGAGGAGCCACACCTGCTGCGGGTCCACGGACGGGCGTACGGGGACTATGCCGTGCGGGTCGGCCGGTTCGTGCCCGGCGTCGGGCTGCTCGACACGCGCTGAGCCCGGACCGCCGCCAGGGAGCCCGTTTCCCACCAGGATCCGCCCGGCCTGCTCCGTCCGCCCCTCTCGCCCGAGGGCCGCCGGTCGTGCGACCGCTAGCCTACCCCGCCGTGATCTCGACCAACCAGTTCAAGAACGGGACCCACATCGAGGTCGATGGCAGGGTCTTCCGGATCATGGAGTTCCAGCACGTCAAGCCGGGCAAGGGGGGCGCCTTCGTGCGGACGAAGCTGCGCCGCGTCGATGACGGCTCGGTGATCGACAAGACGTTCCGGGCGGGTGAGAAGTTCCGCCCGGTCCGGACCGAGACCCGGCGGATGCAGTTCCTCTACGACTCCGGCGACTCCCAGGTGTTCATGGACAGCCAGAGCTACGAGCAGCTCGAGGTCCCCTCCGACCTCGACCCCGACCCGATG
>CAZTGN010000212.1:0-4489 GCA_964613275.1 uncultured Conexibacter sp.
ACTACGGCGATTCGGACCGCGAGCGGATCGTCGAGATGCACCCGACCCGACCGGCCGCCAGCGCCGGCTGAGCCCGCGGATGACGGCGGCAGCGCGGCCTCCGATCGCGTGGCTCGCGGCGCTGCTCGCGGTCGGGCTGTTCATCGTCGTCGGCTTCATCGCCGGCGCCGAGCCGAAGTTCGGCATCATCGCGGCCCTGGCGCTGGTCTACGCCCTGGTCGTCTTCACCAACCTCTCGGCGGCCCTGACCATCCTCGTGGTGATCGTCTTCGCCGAGTCCACGCCGCTCGCCGGCCCGGCGCTCAGCGCCACGAAGATCGCCGGCCTGCTGCTGACGCTCGGCTGGCTGGCCCGGATCGCGACCGACACCGGCGACCGCCGGGCGACGGTGCTGCTCAGCGCCCACCCCGCGCTCTCCTACCTGCTCGCCCTGTTCATCGGATGGATCGCGCTCAGCATCATCTGGGCGCAGGACGTAGCGCTCGCCCTCGACCGGGCGACGGTGTTCCTGCTCGTCGCGATCCTCTACCTGATCGTCTTCACCGCCGTGCGTACGCGCCGGCAGGCGATCTGGGTGATCGGCGCCTTCGTGCTCGGGACGGCGATCACGGCCGCCTACGGCCTCATCCTGCGACCCGACCCGAACAACCAGGCCGCCGAGCGGCTGGCGTCGACGATCCAGGATCCGAACTTCCTCGCGGCGATCCTGGTCACGGGGATCGTCCTCGCCGGAGCCGGGTTCTTCGCCGCCCGGGGCCACCGCCTCCTTCAGCTCGGCGCCCTGACCGCAGTGGCGCTCTCGTTGACCGCGTTCGTCCTCACCGGCTCGCGCGGCGGCATCGTCGGCCTCGGAGTCGCGCTGATCGCGGCGGTCGCCTTCGGGGGTCGCTGGCGCCTGCGGATCACGTTCGCGGCGGTCGCGGTGACGACCCTCGCGGTCGGCTACTACACGATGCTCGCGCCGCCCCTCCTCAAGGACCGGATAATGACGGCCACCGAAGGCGAGGTGAGCCGGGCCGACACCCGCTCGACGATCTGGACGGTGGCCTGGCGCATGGCGACGGACCATCCCGTCAACGGGGTCGGCATCGGCAACTTCGAGGCCCGCTCGATCGACTACGTCATCGAGCCCGGGACCACCTACCGCACCGATCGCGTGATCGACAACCCGGGCGCTGCCCACAACAGCTACCTCGGCCCGCTGGCCGAGATCGGGATCGTCGGCCTCGGCCTGCTGCTGTCGATCCTCGCCTTCTCGCTGGCCTGCGTCGTGCGGGCGGTCCGACGCTTCGAGCGCAACCGCGACGGGCCGATGGAGGTGCTCTCCCGCGGCCTGTTCATTGCGCTCGTCGGGGTCCTCACCTCGGCGTTCTTCATCAGCGCCGAGTCGAACAAGTTCATCTGGCTGATGCTGGCGATGGGGCCGGCGCTGCTCGCCGTCGCCGAGAGCAGGGCTCCTGCCGAGCCTCCGGTCCGGCCCCCCGGCTACCGCCCGGCGCCGAGCTCGGCCGCGGTCAGGCCGCTCGCGAGACCCTCGTAGATCCGCTCGACGGCGCGAACCGTGACGCCGATGTCGAACTCGGCGAGCTGCCGCTCGCGGGCGCCCGAGCCGAGTCGGGCCGCGAGGTCCCGGTCGCGGAGGAGGCGGGCGACCGCGTCCGCGAGCGCGCCGGGCTCGCGGGGCTCGACGAGGATGCCCCCGGAGCCGTCCTCGATGATGTCGGGGACGCCGCCGACGCGGGTGGCGACGATCGGCAGCGACGCCTGCATGTACTCCAGGACCGACAGTGGCGTCCCCTCGAAGTCGGACGAGCAGACGGCGACGTCGAGCTCCCCGATCAGGTCGCGAACGTCGTCGCGATGACCGAGCATGACGACGGTTCCGGCGAGGCCGAGCTCGGCGATCCGGCGCTCCAGCGCCGGCCGCTCCGGCCCCTCGCCGACGATGAGCACCCTGACACCGTCGATCCCGCGGGCGAGGATCGCGGCGGCGTCGATCAGCACGTCGAGCGCCTTCTGCGGGCGCAGCGCGCAGACGGTCCCGACGAGCGGCGTCGCGGCATCGATCCCGAGCTCGCGCCTGATGTCGCCATCGCCACGGGGCGGCGGCTCCGGGATGCCGTTGGGAACGAAGATCACCTTGGCGGGATCGATGCGCTCGATCTCGATCATCCGCCTGCGGTCGAGCTCGGAGACGGCGAGGAAGGCATCGGCGCGGGGAGCGATCAGGCGGCGGTCGAGGAGCTTTCGCAGCGGCTGTCCCTGAAACGACCAGGTGTGCTCGTGGGCGACGATCGCCGGCGTCCGCGCGAGCGTCCCGAGGACGGAAGCCCAGACGTTCGAGCCGATCTTGTGTCCGTGCAGGACGTCGGTCCCGTCGCGCAGCAGCCGCCAGAGCGGGCGCCAGCTCGCGAGGTCGTAGGTGCCGCGGCGGCGCAGGCCGAGGAAGCCGACGCCGGCCTGCTCGAGGCCGGCGCGGGCGGCGGCGGCGGCCCGCGCCCGCTCATCCGACCAGCGCGAGACGCACAGCGTCGGCTCGAAGCGGTCGGGGTCGAGCCTGAGGACCACCTCGCGGGCGAGGCGCTCGGCGCCACCGGCGAGGCCGATCCCGTCGACGAGCGTGACCACCCGCAGCCTGCGTCTCTTTCCGTCGGCGTCGTGCATCTAGATGAGGGATCTCGCGGGATCGTGCGCGCGAGGGCGCACGGCACCGAGCCGGTCGTGTTCGGGCGACGAAGCCCGTGCCTGAGGGCACGGGTGAGGAGCACGGACGCGATCCGGCGAAGCGTGCGCGTGCGTCATTCGCGTGTGCGAGCTCGTGGAATTACTCATCTAGGATCCGCGCAGCATGATGGCTCCCGCTGACGACGGCTCGCCGCCGGTGCGCGACGTACCGATGCCGCCCGGGCGCCAGAGCGCCTTCGGCACGTCCGGGGAGTTCATCGCCCCGCCCGGCGCCCGCGTCGACCCCGACGATCCTGCCGGCTACTACATCGACCTGAGGGCCAAGGCCGACTCGGCCGCACACCCGCCGATCTGGTGGCCGCGGGTACCGCATGAGCCGCGGGTAGTCGTCACCCAGTGGGGGCTCGGCTGCTGGGAGCACTACCTGGCCGGCGACGGCGAGCAGTGGCTCGCGGCGGCCCGCTGGGCGGCCGACCGCCTGCTCGAGCAGCAGCACGTCGACGGGCCGCAGGCCGGCGGCTGGACCCACGACTACGCCTTCCGGCACACCTACCGCATCGACCCGCCCTGGATGTCGGGCATGGCCCAGGGTGAGGCGGCGAGCCTGCTCGTGCGGATCCATCGCGAGACCGGTGAGGAGCGCTACGCGAGCGCGGCGGTGGCCGCGCTCGAGCCGATGCGGCGGCCGGTCGCCGCCGGGGGTGTCGGCGGCAGCATCGACGGCGGCTGGATCCCGGAGGAGTACCCGACCGACCCCCCCTCCCATGTGCTCAACGGCGCGATCTTCGGCGTCTGGGGGGCCTACGACGTGGCCGCTGCGCTCGCAGACGCCGACGCCGGCTCCCTCGCCCGCGAGGGGATCGAGACGCTCGCCTCCTCGCTGCACCGCTACGACACCGGGGCCTGGTCGCGCTACGACCTCTTCCCGCACCCGATCGCCAACGTCGCGAGCCCGATGTATCACCGGCTCCACATCAACCAGCTGCGGGCGATGTCGGCGATCAGCGCCGACCCCCGCTTCCCCGCGACCGCCGAGCGGTTCGAGCGCTACGCCGACTCGCGGCTGGCGCTCGCTCGTGCCTACGCCCACAAGATCGGCTTCCGGCTGCTCGTGCCCCGCAACCGCTGGCTCGCCCATCG
The DNA here is from genome assembly GCA_964613275.1 of uncultured Conexibacter sp. GTDB lineage: Bacteria > Actinomycetota > Thermoleophilia > Solirubrobacterales > 70-9 > RHKX01. The sequence goes on from CAZTGN010000212.1 coordinate 3,826, forward strand.
CCTTCCCTGGGGTCACCGGTCGGGCTCGTGAGCGACGTCCTCGTGCTCTGCCTCCACGCGGTCAGCCGCGACTGGCCCGCGGGGTTCTCGGTCCCGGCGGAGCAGATCGAGCGCCACGTCGCCGGCCTGCTCGACCGCGGCTACGTCGGCGCGACGTTCCGCGACGCGGTCCTGGACCCGCCCGGCGAGCGCACGCTCGCGGTCACCTTCGACGATGCGTACCGGTCCGTGTACGACAACGCCCGCCCGGTGCTGGAGTCGCTCGGGGTGCCCGGCACCGTGTTCGTTCCGACCGCCCTCGTGGGCAGCGAGCGTCCGATGGCATGGCCCGGCACCGACCGCTGGCTCGGCTCCCCCTACGAGAAGGAGCTGACGCCGATGTCGTGGGACGAGCTCGCCGAGCTGGCCGGGCTCGGCTGGGAGCTCGGGTCGCATACGCGGACCCATCCGCGCCTGCCGACGATCGCCGCGGAGGCGTTGCGGGAGGAGCTCGAGGGCTCGCGGGCCGACCTCGAGGATCGGATCGGGGTCCGCTGCGAGACGATCGCCTACCCCTACGGCGACTATGACGCCGCGGTGGTCGCGGCCTCCCGGCAGGCCGGCTTCAAGGCGGGCGGGGCGTTGGCCGGGCGGGTGCGCAAGCCGCAGGCGATGCTCTGGCCAC
>CAZTGN010000213.1:0-4473 GCA_964613275.1 uncultured Conexibacter sp.
ATCGTCGCCCTCTACGACGGGCTGGCGACGTTGACCGGGTCGCCGATCGTCGAGCTCAACCGCGCCGTCGCCGTCGCGATGGCCTTCGGTCCGGGGCCGGCCCTCGAGATCGTCGAGGCGCTCGACGCCGAGCCCGCGCTCCGCAACTACCACCTGCTGCCGACCGTCCGCGGCGACCTGTTGAGCAGGCTCGGCCGCGACGCCGAGGCACGGGTCGAATTCGAGCGCGCCGCCGCCCTCACCGGCAACTCCCGCGAGCGCGCCGTCCTCGAGCGGCGGATCGCCGCTTGCGCTCGCGGCAACGGGCACCGAGCCGACCGCTGACGCCGCTTCCGCACCGAACCCGGTCCGCGATCGACCGGGGCCGCCCGGGGCGACGGATCAGTGGGCCGCGCCGAGACCGGCGGCGATGGCGTTGGCCATCACGCCGGCGGCCGCTTCGTCGTCGAGGCCCTCCTCGGTCAGCCGGCGCCAGGCCCAGAAGTCGACCGCGAGCCGGATCAGCGCACCCAGCCGCTCGGCGCGGCGCCCGCGGGCGGCGAAGGGGGCGGCGAGACCGGCGGACAACTCGGCCTGGAAGCGATCGATGCTGCCCGACATCAGCTCGTCGAGCTCCGGCACCGAGGCGCGGTCGCTGAACAGCTTGCCGAACATCGGCTCGATCTCCCGGTACCAGGCGTAGAGCCGGGCCAGGGCCGTCCGGACCCGCTCGCCGTCGTCTTCCAGATCGAGGGCGTCCGTGAGATCGGGCGCCGGATGGAGGGCCTCGTAGTGAGCCGCGCAGGCCGGCAGCAGCTCGCCCAGGTCGGCGAAATGGTTGTAGACCGTCAACCTCGAGACCCCGGCGCGGCGGGCGATCTCGGCCACGGTCGTCCGCGCGACGCCCTTCTCCTCGTGCAGCTCCGCCGCCGCCGCGGCGATGCGATCGCGCGTCTCGCGCTGGCTCTGCGCCCGGGCCTTCAGCTCGTATCTCCGAGTTTGGGTTGACATCGCGTTTACCGATGTTATCGTATCCGCAATCGCTATACACCTCGTTAAGTCAAAGGAGATCGAGATGCTCACCAGAACACCCTTCACCGACCTGTCCGCGCGGATGGACGGCCGCGTCGTCACCCCCGCGGACGGCGACTGGGACGCCATCCGTCAGGTCTTCAACCTGACCACGGACTTCCGGCCCGCCGCCATGGCCCTGCCGCTCGGCGCCGCTGACGTGGAGGCCGCGGTCGGCTACGCCGCCGCCAACGGCCTGCGGGTCGCGCCGCAGGCGACCGGCCACAACGCGATGCCCTACGGCGACCTGGGCGATGCCCTCGTCGTCGACGTCCGCAACATGCAGGAGGTGTCGATCGACATCGCCGCCCGGCGGGTCCGGGTGGGGGCCGGCGTGAAGTGGGAAAGCGTGACCCCGCAGCTCTCCGAGCACGGCCTGGCCGCCCTGCACGGGTCCTCGCCCGACGTCGGCATCGCCGGCTACTCGCTCGGCGGTGGCCTCGGCTGGCTCGCGCGCAAGCACGGCCTGCAGGCCAACGCCGTTACGGCGATCGAGCTCGTGACCGCCGATGGCGACTCGACCCGGGTCGACGCCGAGCGCCAGCCCGACCTGTTCTGGGCGCTGCGTGGCGGCAACGGCAACTACGGGGTGGTCACGGCGCTCGAGTTCGAGGTCCACCCCGTCGACGAGCTCTATGCGGGCGTGATGTTCTTCCCGTTCGAGCGCGCCGCGGAGGTCCTCCACGCCTGGGTGGATCTGTCGCCCACGGTCCCGGAGGAGATGATGATGTGGGCGAAGCTGATGCAGTTCCCGGATGCCCCGGACGTGCCAGAGCCGGTTCGCGGCCGCTCGTTCACGCTGGCCTTCGGCGCCTTCCTCGGCGGCCAGGGCGAGGGCAGCGCCTGGCTCGCGCCGCTGCGGGAGCTGGGTCCCGACATCGACACCTTCGCGATGGTGCCGCCGGCCTCCCTCGGCGACATGGCGATGGACCCGAACGATCCGCTCCCGTACATGAGCGCGACCGCGATGCTCGGCGAGCTGCCGGAGGCGGGCGTCGACGATCTCGTCGCGGCGGCCGGGCCGGGCTCGGGATCGCCGCTGGCGATGGTCGAGTTGCGCCAGCTCGGCGGCGCTCTCGGACGCCGCACACCGGGCGCCGGCGCGCGCGCCGGCCTGCCGGGCGAGTTCGCGATGTTCTCGCTCGGCGTCCCGATGGACGAGGCGTCGGCAGCGGCCACCGGGAAGTACCTGGAAGCGGTCGAGCGGGCGGTTCTCCCCTATCACGTGGGCGACTACCCGAACTTCGTCGAGGCCCCGTCCGACGCGAGCGCCTTCTTCGATCCCGACACCTGGGCTCGCCTGCGGGCGGTGAAGGCGCACTACGACCCGAGCGACCTGTTCAAGGGCAACCACCACATCCCGCCCGCGGACTGATCGCCCGCGCGCCGATCCAATCCGCGCCAACCCGAGCGCCGAGATCGAGCTGGCCGTGGACCCAAGCGGCAGACCACCATCCCGTCGTCTGCGGCTCCGCGGAACCGCCCCCTGCGTTTCCGGAATCGGGTGGACTCGAGGCGTGAGCGCCCCGGCGTCCGAGCCGGACTTGGCCCGCCAGGGCGGCCCTAGAGGATGTAGACCGTCGTGAAGACGATGATCCACATCACGTCGACGAAGTGCCAGTAGATGCCGGGCACCTCGACGCCGAGGTGGTCCTTCGCGGCGGGGCCGAAGTGGCCGCGCCAGGCGCGGATGTTGGCGAAGGTGAGCAGCAGCAGGCCGACGAAGACGTGGGCGCCGTGGAGGCCGGTGAGGCCGTAGAAGATCGAGCCGAAGGCGCCGTCGCGGGCGCTGAAGCCGATGTGGACGTACTCGTTGATCTGCACGAACAGGAAGGTGGCGCCGAGCAGCCAGGTGATCGCGAGGCCGAGCTTCATCGCGTTGCGGTTGCCCTTGCGGGCGCCCTCGAGCGCCCAGTGGACGCTGAACGAGGAGGTGACGAGGATCGCCGTGTTGACCCCGGCGACGAGCTTCGGCAGCTCGAAGCCCTCCGGCGGCCAGGCGCCGGTCGGGTTGGCGACCTCGCGGATGAAGAAGTAGGAGGCGAAGAACGCCCCGAAGAGCATCGCCTCGGAGACGATGAAGAGCAGGATGCCGAGCGTCTGCCGGTCGATCCTCGAGGAGGCGTGAGCCTCGGGCGGCCCGTGGTGCTCGTGCGCGGCGGCGCCGGTTGCGATCGATGCGGACTCCATCAGGTCTCCCCCCGCCCGCCGGCGGCGCCGACCGGCACCGGCTCGGTGGCGCGGGTGCCGACGCCGGCCTCGAAGTGGGTAACGGGGTCGTCGCTGTACGCCTCGATCCGCTCGAGCAGCCGGGAGCCGAGCCACTTCGACTTGCGCCCGGCGAGGGTCGAGACGAGGATGTCGTCGACGCGGTAGTGCAGGATCGCGTTGCGGACGGCGGCGAACGGCTCCGAGCCGCCCATCGGCTGACCGGTCGCATCGGCCTCGGCGCGGTAGAGGGCGGCCATCGTCGCCGCGAGCCGGTCGCAGACCTCCTCGCGCGAGATGTCGCCCGAGGACGGTGAGATGAACGTGAAGCGATGCGGGCGCTCCCGGTGCAGCGCGATCAGGTGGTCGACGAGGTCGGGCGCGTTGACCGTCTGCGTGGCGATCACGAGCGTGTGGGTGACGTCCCAGCGGATCGCGTCGTCCTCGATCCGGACCGGGACGTGCTCGACCGGTGCCTCGGTGCGGCTCCGCGCCCACTCGATCAGGTCCTTGCGGGCGAGGCCGAAGCGGGTCTCGGGCAGGGAGGAGACGAGCACGTAGGCGGGCGCGAACGCGCGCGCGGCATCGTCGAAGGCGAGCGCCGGCGAGGGATCGAAGATCGACGCCGATGCGGTGAGGCCGAAGTCCTCGAGGATCGACTGGGTCACCTGGACCCGGCTGAGAGCGCCGTCGCGGGTCTCGTCGGCATCGACGATCTGGCCGGCCGCGGGCTGGTTCTGCGGCGCCGCCAGCGCGATATGCCCGGCGCCGGCATCGACCAGCTCGCGGAGCCGCCCGAGGAGCTTCCGTCCGCCCGCGACCTCGTTCAGGAACGCGAGGACGGTGCCGCCTTCGAGGTCAGGCGGGAGCTCGGCCGGATTCGCGACGGGCCCGGTCACTTCGAGCCTCCGCCGCCCCCGCCGCCCCCGGCGGCGCCGACCACCGCCGGCTTCGGCGGGCTCACCTCGGCCCCCTCCTCGCCGTGCATGATCGCGTGGCGGGCGCCGGGGACGCCGAACTCGTAGGGCCCTCCGACGACGCGCGGGATCTCGTCGAAGTTGAACACCGGCGGCGGCGAGGAGACCAGCCACTCGATCGTCTTCGCCCGCCACGGGTTCGGGCCCGCCTCGGGGCCGTACTTCCAGCTCACGATCATGTTGTAGACGAAGACGAGCTGGGCGGCGCCGAGGATGAAGGCGAAGATCGAGATCACCA
>CAZTGN010000214.1:0-1136 GCA_964613275.1 uncultured Conexibacter sp.
GTGATAGGGGTGGCGGTGCGTTCGTCGCGGGTCGGCGTCCTCGTGGCCACCGCCGCCGCGGCCTTTCTGCTCGCTCCACCCGGCGCCCAGGCGGCGGGCCCGGTCGACGGCAAGTGCAGCCTCGAGCGCCTGCCGAAGAAGCTGCTGCGGCAGGGCGGGCGGGGGTCGATCGTCTCGTTCAGGTGCCTCGGTCGGCTGCCGAAGGACTTCGCTCCGTTCCAGCGACCGGACGAGGCGGATCTCCCGGGCCGCTACGACTACGACGTCTACTACGTCCGGTACCGGACCAGGGGCGGAAGCAGGATCGCCGCCCAGCTGGCGGTCCCGGTCGGCAAGGCGCCCAAGGGCGGCTGGCCGTGGGCGCCGGCGCTGCCCCAGCTCGGCGGCCTCGGCAAGGACTTCTGGATGTGGCCGCAGGCCGATCCGCCCGACGGCTACGCCGATCCCGCCTGGACCTACACCCGTCACATCGCGACCGTCAACTCGTACGCCAAGAACGGGATCGCGATGATGCGGATCTGGTACCCCGGCACGGGTCCATCGGAGCCGTTCGCGACCTGGGATCCGTTCGGCTTCGAGGAGAACCTGCCCGCCGTGACCGACTCGTTCAAGGCGATGCGGAAGCTGGCGCCGTCGCTGGGTCTCAGCGAGAAGCGCTACTTCCTCCAGGCCAACTGCGTCTCGTCGCCGACCCTCGTCGAGTTCGCCAAGCGCCTGTCGCTGGGGCGGCTGAAGCGCGTCCGGCCGCAGGCGCTGGTCGCCGACACCTTCCAGCCGTCGATCGCGAACACCGGATTCGTCCGCTGGAACGCGCTCGAGGGGCTGCCCGGCTCGGTCAACATCGCCGGCGCCCTCGCCCTCTATGCCGGGCCGCTCTGGGGCCTGGTCGAGGCGCAGGGCTACCCGATGGAGAAGTTCTTCTCGCCGGAGGCGATCGACCTGTTCGAGTCGGAGATCGACACCCCGGTCGGCAAGCTGCCCCTGATCCGTGGCTCGACGCTCGAGCCGATCCCCGAGAGCCAGGTCGCCGGGCCGCTCTACGACGCCGTCAAGGATGCCGTCGGCCATGATCCGACGACGATCGAGATCAGGGACTGGGCCGTCTCGCCCGAGGTCGAGCACTGGATGGATCTCCC
>CAZTGN010000214.1:1146-4459 GCA_964613275.1 uncultured Conexibacter sp.
CCCGACCCAGCAGGACATGATCGAGGACCCCTGGTACCGGAAGTACCTCGCGGACTACGACCCGTTCTTCCCCGAGAACGTCCGTCCCTTCTCGCCGGGGATCCCGGTGATCGCGGTCGCGCTCGGCGGCATCCCGGCCTACGAGCTCGGGAGCACGCAGATGTGGGAGCCCAACGTCCAGCGCCTGCACGGCTGGGGCTGGGACTTCCGGACCTACCGCGACCACACCGCCACTGCGTCCACGTACGGCAACGGCAGCCCCTGGGCCCTGCAGGAGCTGCTCGGAACCCTCTACCGCAACCGCGTTCCGGGCCGGTTCCAGTACCGGGACGGGGCCCATCGGGCGCCGGCTGCGGACTTCGAGGCAGCGCGGTCGGACGGGAGCTGGAGCCTGCGGTCGCGGCTCGCCGGCGACGACCCGCAGGTCAAGTCGCAGGCGTGGGACCTCGACGCTGACGGCGACTACGACGACGCGGCCGGTCCGCTCGCGTCGGTCCCGACAGGCGCGAGCGCGACCGTGAGCCTCGAGGTCGTCGAGTGGGACGGGTCGATCTCGACCTCCACGCGGACGCTCGCGGTTGACGGATCGATCACCCCGAAGCTCCGGATCGTCCCCGTCTCCAGGTCGATCGCGCCCCGCCAGAGGCTCAGGCTGACGGCCAGAAGCGGCGCCGGGCCGGGCGATCGCGTCCGCTGGGACCTGGACGGCGACGGCCGCTTCGACGACGCCAGGGGAGCCAGGGTCGAGACCGCGTTCCGTCGCTCCGGCACGAAGCGGGTGGCTGCCTCGTCCGCCGGCTCGCAGGCGAGCGCCGCGGTCGTGATCTCGGCCGTGGGGTGACGAGCGGACCGCCCACCGGTCGCCGCCCCATCCGGGCCCCGGGTCGGTCGGGTCGTCGCTTCCGGCCGCGCGCACAGCGAGGCCCGGGCTCCTAGTCGATCTTGCGGTCGACCGCGCGGCGGATCTTCGGGACGAGGCGGTTCAGGGCGGCGCCGGCACAGGCGGTGTAGTTGGTGACGCCGTGGTAGAAGATCGTCTTCACCTTCACCCGCTCGCCCTTCGGCGTCCGCTGACTCGGGCCGCCGTCGGAGAGCAGGCGGGTGCTGCCGCGGCCGGGCACGCCGGCGAGCTCGAGCTTCCAGGCGAGGTAGCGGATCAGCCCCCGCCGCAGCTTTCGGGACGGCTTCGCGCTCGTGAAGTCGCCGATCGCCGCCACCCCGGTCGTCTGCGCGTTGATCCCCTCGGCCTGGGCGCCGATCACCGGCCGCTTCATCCCCCCGGCGCGGCCCTGGTAGATGTTGCCGAAGCGGTCGACGAGGGCGTTGTAGCCGATGTCGTTCCAGCCGTTGCCGTTGCGGTGGAAGCGGCAGATGCCGAGCACGATCCCCGGCGCCTCGGCCTCGCTGTAGCGGTTGACGCTGACCGTGTGGTGGATGACGCCGGCCTTGATCCGGCCCATCTGCGGCCGGGTGCGCGGCTCACAGCCGCCGGGGTCCTGCATCGCCCCCCATTCGCGCCGCGTCACCCAGTCGGGCTCGCGGGTCGCGGCGGCGGCCTCCGGCACCGTCGACCCGGCCAGCGTCACGACCGCCGAGTTGACGGCCCCGCGCAGGTCGTTGACGAGCCCGCCGGCGAAGGTCACGTCGCCGCTGACGTTGACGTAGTGGAGCTCGCCCCGGATCGGGCGGCCGCGGCTGCGGAGCTGGACCTCGTTGCTGCCGCCGGTGTAGACCGGGTCGCCGTTGTCGGTCTCGACCCAGCGGCTCCACCCACCGTCCCCCTCGCGGACCCGGAGCTCGACCGCGGCGGTCCGGCCGGCGATCCCGACGAGGTCGAAGCGATGCGGCGCGGCGACCGGCTCGCTCCGGTAGAGGAGGGGCCCCGCGGCTCCGTAGCCGCCGCGGCGAGCGGCCCGTTCGAGCGTCGCCGGCGTTGCCGTGCCTAGGCGCTTCACGGGCGGCACCGGCTGGCTGAAGTCGACGGCGGCCGGACGGTACGGCTGGGTCGACAGCGCCGGCGCCGTCGCCCAGACCAGGGCGGCGGCGAGCGCGATCGGCGGAACGAGCAGGATTCTGCGGCGGCGGGAGGTCATCGAACGGTGTGAGTGGATCCTTACAGACGCCGGAACACGTTCCCGGCCGGGAACTACCGCCTGACGGAGCTTTCCCGGGCCCGGCGTGGTTACCGGTGGGTCGAGCCCGCCCCCGCGACGCCCCCGCCGGCCGCCGCGGGGGCGTGGTTACCGGTGGGTCGAGCACCACCGACCGGCGGCCTTCGCGCTGCGGTCGAGGGAATGCACCTCGTCGCCCGTGGAGCGATCCCTTCCGGCCGTGGCTAGTAGGGGATGGCCTCGGGGCCGCGGCCGAGGTAGGCGTCGCGGAAGGCGCGGATCGCATCGAGCGTCGCCGCGCCCTCGTAGGCGGCACAACTCATCAGCTGCGTCCAGGCGGTGGCGGCGACCTCGGAGGGCATGTCGGGATCGGGGAAGAGGTCGACGCCGGGGCGCGCCGCATCGAAGACGCCCTTGAGGGCGAGCTGGTCCTCCTCGGGGAGGTCGGGGCCGTACTGGATGATCACGCGGCCGTGCTCGAGCGAGTGGATGTAGGCGCCCGGGCTCGGCTTGTCGAGGAACGCCCCGTCGGCCAGCGGCACCGGGTAGTGGTCGCCCGAGGCCGGCGGGTTCGTCGCGTAGTCGGGCAGCTCGTCGGCGCGGGGATCGAGGTGGGCATTGCCCTCGTCGTCGAGGTCGAGCCGGAGCTCGCAGCCGGCCGCATCCGCCGCGGCGGTCAGGTCGGCCTCGGCGACCGGCCCCGGCGGCGTCCCTGGTACCCGGCCACCTCCTGCTCGGAACGGCTCTTGGGCGCGGCGTTCTTCAGCACCAGCGATTTCAGACGGGCGGCTGCGACCACCACCCCTTCGAGCCGGTTGGATGACTCGGTGGACTCCACCACAGCAACTTGGCGCAGATCGTTCAGCACCTCAGGCGACTGGGCGACGTACAGGCGCTGTTTGCCCCTGTACTCCCCAAGGGCGCGCAGTGTTGCTAGTTGCTGCGTGTCAAAGCGCAGTCTGGCAAGGTAGTCGGGCGAGAGTGAGTGCATGGGCTCATCGCGGGTTGCGTAAATGGGGTAATCGTACTGTATAAAAGGGTATTGTGCCACTCCATTACCCCAATTAACTACAAATTACCCCATTTGCCCGCATTGCTGGGCCGATCGGCGGGGAAGGCTCCCAATTCGGCACATGGCCAGTGCAAACCGCAAACCCTGCAAACCTCGGTTTGCACCCTCACGGTAGACGAGCAGCGCGCTC
>CAZTGN010000215.1:0-4450 GCA_964613275.1 uncultured Conexibacter sp.
GTCGGAGTGGTTGTCGAGGACGAGGATCTCGTGCTCGACGCCTCCCGGGGGGTTGGCGGCGATCGCCTCCAGGCCGGCGCCGAGGTGCTCGCGGCCGTTCGTGTTGACGACGCAGTAGGACAGCTCCATCGGGAGAATCGTCCCCGATGCCGGCGCTCCGGGTCTCCCTCGTCGATCCCTCCGCGTTCACCCCGCCCTACGACCGCTCGCTGGCGGCGGCGCTGGCGCGGGCCGGCGCCGAGGTCGAGCTGCTCACGAGCCGCTTCGTCTACGGGCCCGTGACCGAGCCCGCCGGCTACCGGGTCGAGGAGCTGTTCTACCGGCGCAGCACCCGGGCCGGCGCCGGCCGGCGCCGGCTGGCGCTGAAGGCGCTCGAGCACGCGCCCGGGATGCTCGCCGCCCTGCGCCGGCTCGCCGGCGCCGACATCGAGCACTGGCAATGGACGACGCTGCCGGCGATCGACCGCTTCCTGATCGGACCCGATCCCGGGCATCCGCGCGTCCTCACCCTCCACTACCCGCTGCCGCGCCCCGGCGAGCGCCGCAAGCTCGCCGCCCAGCGACGCTACCTCGAGCGCTTCGACGCGATCGTCGCCCATACCGACGGCGCCGCCGTCCGGCTCCGCGACGAGGTCGGCATCGATGCCGCCAGGATCGAGGTGATTCCGCACGGGCCGCTCGACTACCTGACGTCGCTGTCCGGGGAGCGGCCGCTGCCACCGGAGCTGGCCGGTGCCGAGGGCCCGGTGATCCTCTTCTTCGGCCTGCTTCGCCCCTACAAGGGGATCGACGTCCTGCTCGAGGCGTTCGCGTCGGTCGCCGGCGCGGAGCTCTGGATCGCGGGGATGCCGCGGATGCCGCTGGACGAGCTTCGCCGACTGGCGGCGCGGGCGCCCGGTCGCGTCCGCTTCCTGCCCCGGTTCATCTCCGACCCCGAGATCCCGGCGCTGCTCCGCCGCGCCGACCTGCTCGTCCTGCCCTACCGCGAGATCGAGCAGTCGGGCGTCCTCTACGCAGGCCTCGCCTTCGGCAAGCCGATGGTGCTGAGCGACGTCGGCGGCTTCGGCGAGATCGGCCGCCGCGGCGCCGCCCGGCTCGTGCCTCCCGGGGATGCCGATTCGCTCGCCGCCGCGCTCAACGAGCTCGTCGCCGACCCCGCCGCGCGCGAGCGCCTCGCCGACTCGGCCCGCGCCGCGGTCGCCGGCGCCGACGGCTGGGACGCGATCGCGACCCGCACGATCGCGCTCTACGGGCGGCTCCGCGCCGACCGCGCCGACTCCACGGGTCGATAATCCGGCGAGCTGCCGATGAGATCCGGACTCGCACGGAAGATCTTCTGGGGCTCGGTCGCGGGCCTCGTCCACACCCACGCCGCCTATCCGCTCAGCCTCGCCGTCCTGCGACGGCTCCGCCGCCGGTCGGCCCCCGCGCCTTCCGGTCCCGGGGTCGCGGGGGCACCGGCGGTGTCGCTGATCGTCGCCGCCCACGACGAGGAGGAGGTGATCGCGGCCAAGGTCGCCGATGCGCTTGCCCAGGACTGGCCCCGCGAGCGGCTCGAGCTGATCGTCGCCTCCGACGGCTCGACCGACCGCACCGTCGAGCTCGCCCGCGAAGCCGGCGCCGACCTCGTCCTCGACCTGCCGCGCGGCGGCAAGATCGCCGCCCAGAACGCGGCCGTCGAGCGGGCGAGCGGCGAGATCCTCGCCTTCAGCGACGCCAACTCGCGCTGGGAGCCGGCGGCGCTGGCGGCGCTCGTCGCGCCCTTCGCCGACCCCGCCGTCGGCTACGCCTGCGGCCGGGTCCGGTTCACCGCCCCCGGCGGCGACAACCAGGAGGGCCTCTACTGGCGCTACGAGATGGCGGTGCGCTCGCTCGAATCGGAGCTCGGCGGCGTCACCGCCGGCAACGGGGCGATCTACGCGGTCCGCCGCGGCGCCTACCTGGCGCTCGGCCCGTCGCGCAGCCACGACCTCTCGTTCCCGTTCATGCTCCGCAAGCGGGGCTGGCGCCCGGTCGAGGCGCCGGCAGCGCGGGCGAGCGAGAAGATGGTGCCCTCGCTCGCCGGCGAGGGCGCCCGCAAGCGGCGGATGATGGCCGGGCTCGCCGACATCGTCCTCGCCGACCGGATGTGGGACCCGCGCGGCTACGGAGCGCTCTACGCCTACGAGATCGCCTCCCACCGGCTGCTGCGCTACGCGAGCCCGCTGCTGCACGTGCTCGTGCTTGCCGCCAACCTGAGGCTGCTCGGAAGCGGCCGGATCTACCGGCTCGCGCTCGCCGCCCAGCTCGGCCTGCTCGCCGCCGCCGCAGCCGGCGACTCCGCCCCCGGCCCGCCCGCACGGGTGGGGGCGGTCGCCCGCTACTACGTGCAGACGACGGCCGCGATCGCGCTCGGCTTCCGGGACCGCTGGCGGAACGGGCCGCCCGGCGCGTGGGACAAGTCCGAGGGGACGCGATGAGCGCGCTCGACCCGGAGGCGGTCGCGGCGTTCACGCCGCCGCCCGGCGACGCGGAGCTGCGGGCGCGCGAGGCGGCCGCGCCGTTCGCGCCGGCCGGGGCGGGCCTGCCGCGACCGCTCGAGGCCGCCGCCGCGGCCCTCGCCCTGGTCCTGCTCGCCCCGCTCCTCCTCGCGGCGATGGTCGCGATCCGGCTCGAGGGCGGCGGCCCGGCTCTGTACCGGCAGCGCCGGGTCGGCCGTGGCGAGCGCGAGTTCGAGCTCCTGAAGCTGCGGACGATGGCGTCGGGCAGCGATCCCGTCGGCGCCGGCACCGCCGTCGGTGCGGCCGACCCCCGCGTCACCCGGGTCGGACGCGTCCTGCGCCGGACGTCGCTCGACGAGGTCCCCAACCTGGTCAACGTGGTGCGGGGCGAGATGGCGCTGGTCGGGCCGCGGCCGACGATCCCTTCGCACCTCGCCTACCTGCACCCGCACCAGCATCGCCGCCACGCCGTCCGGCCGGGGCTCACCGGCTGGGCTCAGGTCAACGGCCGCGTCGGAATCACCTGGGGGGAGCGGATCGAGCTCGACAACTGGTACGTCGAGAACCGCTCGGTCCGCCTCGACCTGCGGATCATCGCCCGCACGCTCGCCCAGCTCGTCACCGGGCGGGGGCTCGATCCGGGCTAGATCGTCGATTCCGGGCTCGCGCGCGTGCGGGTTGCAATCGATCCCCTGGATGGCCTCCCCGGCCCGTCCGATCTAGAGTTCGCGCCCGTGAGCAGCGAGCGCGGGTCCGAGGTCGAGGTCGCGATCAGGCCGTTCCGTGCCGACGACTGGCCCGCGGTCCATCGCTGGTTCAACAACCGCGAGGCGATTTCGTCGCTGATGGAGGTCCGCCCCTCGTTCAGCGAGGAGAACGCGAAGGGATGGACTGACGCCGCCGTCGGCGCCGACGGCGAGGATCGCAAGTGGGCGATAGAGGTCGCCGGCCGCGACGAGCCGGTCGGGTTCACCGCGCTGTACGGGCTCTTTCGCCAGACGGCGCCCGAGCTCGGCGCGCTGATCGGCGACGATCCGGGCGCCCGGGGGGTCGGTCGGGAGGCGGAGCGGCTGACGGTCGCGAAGGCCTTCGAGGAGCTCGGTGCCCACCGGGTCTACGGTCGCATCCCGTCGTTCAACAATGCCGCGAAGAAGGCCGTCATCTGGCAGGGCTGGAAGCACGAGGGGACGATGCCCGAGCACATCCGCCGCCCCGACGGGGAGCTGATCGACTGCGAGATCTGGGGGATCACGGTGGCCGCGTGGCGTCGCCGATGGGGCACGGAGGGCTGAGGCGATCGCGGTCGAGCTGATCGCCGACGGCGGCGCCGCCGCGGTCGAGGACGAGTTCTTCCGCAGCCGCGAGTTCCTCGCCGCCGAGGGGGTCACCCACACCCTGCTCGCGGCCGCCGCCGGCAACGAGGCCGCGGTGCCGCTCGTCGTCCGCGCGATCCCCGGCAGCGACCGGGTCGATGCGATCTCGCCCTACTCCTATCCGGGGGCGAAGGTCCGCGGCGGCCCGGTCGACCGTGACGCGCTCGACCTGGCGGCGAGCGGCCTGGTCAGCGCCTTCGTCCGCGACCGGCTCGGCGAGCCGACCGCGTTCACCGGCGCGACCGACCGCTCGCTCGTGCTCGTCGCCGATCCGTCCCGGCCGCGCAAGTCGCGGATGAGCGATCGCCAGCAGATCCGCAAGAACGAGGCGGCGGGCTACGAGGTGAGCGCGACGGCCGGCCCCGCGGCCGGCGACGAGGAGCTCGACGGCTTCCTCGCCGTCTACACCGAGACGATGCGCGCCGTCGCCGCGGCCGGCCGCTACCTCTTCGACCGGGGCTACTTCCGGGCCCTGCTCGCCTCGCCGCTGACCTGGCTTCTCACCGTCAGCGGGCCGGAGGGCGACTGCGCCGCTGCCGCCCTGCTCGTCCGCAGCGACGGCTTCCTGCACTACTACCTGTCGGGCACGGCCGACGC
>CAZTGN010000216.1:0-4449 GCA_964613275.1 uncultured Conexibacter sp.
GGCGTGGTGATGAGCTCGGGCGTCCTCCGCGACTGGCGCCATCCCGAGCTCATCGACAGCGCCGGGATGGAGCTCGACCGGACGCTGCTCGTCTACGACTACCTCAACGGTGAGCCGCTCGCGGTGGCGGCTTCGGCCGCCGACCCGGTCGGGCCCTCGCCGAAGGCGGCGGCGTTCGATCGCGAAGCGTTCCTCGCCGTCGGCGGCTTCGATGAGCGCCTGTTCGCCTACTGGGAGGACGTCGACCTCGTCCTGCGGATGCTCGAGGCGGGCGGGACGTGCCGTCTCGCGCCCGATGCCCTCGGCACCCACGAGCACTCGGCGACGCTCGGGTCGGGGTCGGATGCCAAGAACGCTCTGACCGGCTTCGGGCGGGGCTACGTGCTCCGCAAGTGGAGCGTCGCCTCGCCCTCGCGGCTGCCCTCCATCCTCGCCCGCGACCTCGCGATACTCGCCGGCCAGGCTCTCGTCGATCGCACCCTGAGCGGTGTCTGGGGCCGCGTCCGCGGCTGGCGGGCCGCGATCCCCACGCACTCCTATCCGGCGGCGATAGCCGCTCGCGGCGGCGGCTCGCCGTACGCGCGGAACCTGCTCCGCCGCCTGCAGCGGCGGCGGAAGCTGTCGGCGCCGGGGCCGGGCTGAGGCTCAGCGGCCTGCGGCTCGCGCCGGGGCCCCACCGTCGCCCGGACGCTGGTTTGGGCCAATCAGGGGTGGCGGGGAGTTCTCGGCACGCGTGGCCGAGATGCCACCTCACAGGAAGAATCGGCCACGCATCCGGCAACCACGGTCGTGTGCCACGTTTCCGGGAACCATTCCCGATTTCGTGCCACTCGTTGCCGTCGTGGGGATGCTCAGCGGCGGGCGATCGCCGCGAACTCGCCGAGCAGCGGCTTCGCGCTGCCGTCCTCGCGGAGCAGGCCGGAGGTGTTGCACCAGCCGCAGACCTCATCGAGGCCGTCCCGCCACTGGTACCAGACGACCTTGGCGATCCGCAGCTTGCGGCGCTTCTTGAGCGTCATCCGGAACGACTCGCGCAGGTTGCGGCGTTGCTTGGCGGCCGACACGATCAACGGGTTCGCTCCGCCCCGGCCCTGACCCCAGCCGATCTCGGTGACCCAGATCGGAGTCCGCTTCAGCTTCGCCCCGTCCATCACCTCCCTGGTCAGCTCGATCTGCTCGCGGACCTGCTTGACCGTGCCGGTGTAGGGATGGATCGCGATCGCGTCGGCGGCCTTCGCGGCCTTTCGCGACCTCAGCATCTTCCTCAGATAGACGTCCCCGTCCATGGCCTTGCGGTTCACCGGCTGGGAGATGACCCCGGCCGAGATCACGTTCGCGTCCGGGTCGGCGGCGTGGATCGTCTTCGCCGAGAGGGTCAGCAGCTTGCCGTACTCACGGGGGCTCGGGCGCTTCCAGTTGTTGAACGAGTTCGGCTCGTTCCAGGCCTGCCAGTCCTCGATCGGGTGCGGGGTCCCGGGGTAGGTGGCCCAGAACGTGCCGCCCGGTCCGTAGCGCTCGACGGCGCCGGTCAGGAACTCGCGCCAGGCCGCCTTCGAGGCGGCGGTGTCGAGCGGCGTCGCGCCGCGCTCGGTCGAGATCCAGCGGGGGACGCCGACCAGCACCGGCAGTACGTCGATCCCCTGGTCGGCGGCGCCGGCGACGACCGCGTCGTAGGCCGTCCAGTCGTAGGGGTCGCTCTCGTTCGGCCGAACCGCCGAGTACACGAACCCGGTCCGGATCAGCCCGACGTCGGCTCCGGCCATCGTCGGGTAGTCGCCGGGATCGAGCGAGCGCGGATGGACGCCGAAGAATCCCTTCGGCGCCTGGGCGGCCTCGGATCCGGCGGGCAGGCCGAGCATCGCAGCCACCGCCAGCAGCGCGATCGAGAGCGGTACGAGGCGGCGCGTCGGAAGCTTCAGCCGGGCCCCGGTTGTCGGAGCTGCTGGCACGAGGGCGGAAGGGTAGCGACTCGGCCCGACGCCGTCGTCGGTACCGTCAGTGCTCGAGGACGAGCCCGAGGAAGGCCTTCGTTCGCTGCTCGCGCGGGTCGTCGAGGACCTGCGCCGGCGGTCCTTCCTCGACGATCACGCCGCCGTCCATGAAGATCACCCGGTCGGCGGCCTCACGTGCGAAGCCGATCTCGTGGGTGACGACGACCATCGTCATCCCCTCGTCGGCGAGCTCGCGCATCACGTCGAGCACCTCCTTGACGAGCTCGGGGTCGAGCGCGCTGGTGACCTCGTCGAAGAGCATCACGTGCGGATCCATCGCCAGGGCGCGGGCGATCGCGACGCGCTGCTGCTGGCCGCCGGAGAGCCGGTCGGGGTACTCGGCGATCTTGTCGGACATCCCGACCCGGTCGAGGAGCTCCTCGCCGCGGCGGCGGCATTCGCCCTCGTCGCGCCCGAGCACGGTCCGGGGCGCCAGCGTCACGTTCTCGAGCGCGGTCTTGAGCGGGAACAGGTTGAACTGCTGGAACACCATGCCGACGCGCTGGCGGACGAAGTCGATGCCGGCGTCGCCGCGGCCGGTGATCTCCTCCCCCTCGAGCACGATCCGGCCCGAGTCGGGCGGCGAGAGCAGGTTGACGCAGCGCAGGAGCGTGCTCTTGCCGGAGCCGCTGGGGCCGAGCACGCAGACGACCTCGCCGCGTCTGACCGCGAGATCGACGCCGTCGAGGACGACGAGGTCGCCGAAGCTCTTGCGGACCGCCTCGAGCCGCAGGAACGCACCGTGCTCGTCGGTCGCGAGCGGCTCGGTCGGCGCCGCCCCGTCGCCCGCGCCCCCGGCGCTCATGCGATCCCCCGCTCATAGCGCGCCTGCTGGCGGGCGATCATCCAGTCGACGAGCCGGGCGAGCGGGATCGTCACCAGCACGAACAGGAAGGCGCCGAGCGTCAGCGCCGAGCTGCTGAAGGTCTCCGAGGCGATGTCGTAGCCGGCTTGGACGACCTCGATCAGCCCGATGAAGCTGACCAGCGTCGTGTCCTTCATCAGCGCGATGAAGTCGTTGAGCAGCGGTGGGATCACCTTGCGGATCGCCTGCGGCACGATCACCCGGCGCATCGCCTGCCGGTGGCTCATCCCGAGCGAGCGCGCCGCCTCCATCTGGCCGCCGGGCACCGCTTCGATCCCGGCTCGGTACACCTCCGCCATGTAGGCGCCGTAGGTGATCGTTATCGCGATCACCCCGTACCAGAAGGGGGCCGGCTGGCCGAACCAGTCGGGGACGCCGATCCAGCGCGGCAGGAGCGCCCCGGCGCCGGTCTCGAGGTCGGGTTGTGACAGCGCCCCGAGCGCGGTCGAGACGATCAGGATCACGAGCAGCGCCGGGATTCCCCGGAAGACGTCGATGTAGGCGATCACGGGCCAGCGGATGATCCGGCCGAGCCTGCCCGGGGTCTGGCGCAGGACCGCGAGCACCAGTCCCCACAGCAGCGAGAGGACGCCGGCGATGATCGCGAGCTTGATCGTGAACCAGAACCCGGCCATCACCTCGTCGAAGTTGTCGGGATCGAACATGATCCCGAAGTCGAAGAACTGGTCGATCAGCTGGTCCACGCTTGCGGGTCCTCTCTCCTCTGGCTCCCGATCGCCAACACTAGATGGTTGATTCGGGATCGGCCGTGCGGCGGTCGGGCGATCGGCCCGCGAACGGGAGAGGGCGCCTCGGGGGCGCCCTCTCTCACTTCATTCACGCTCCGGCTCCGCTCAGCCGCCGCTGGTGGTGTCACCGCCCCCGAGCACGGCCGCCGGGCCGGCCTGGAGCAGATCCTCGGGCGGGTCGGTGCTGAACCACTCCTGGTAGAGGTCGGTCAGCGTCCCGTCGTCCTTGACCTCCTGCAGCGCCGAGTTGACGGCGTCGACGAGCTCGGTCTGGCCCTTCGGGATCACCATCCCGTACTGCTCGTCGGTGGGGAAGTCGTCCACCACCTCGAGGCCGCCGAGCTCCTCGGCAGCGGCGTTGACCGACGGCAGGTCGTTGAGGACCGCATCGACCTGGCCGATCTTGAGGGCGTTGTACGCCTGGTCGATCTGCGGGAAGGGCCGCACCTCGGCCGCGTCGGTGTTGTCCTGGGCGTAGGTCTCGCCGGTCGTCGCGTCCTGCGCGCCGACGATCTTGCCGGCCAGGTCGTCGACCGACTGGATGTCGGAGCCCTCCTGCACCAAGAGGCCCTGCGAGGCGTTGAAGTACGGGTCCGAGAAGTCGACCTTCTTCGCGCGCGCCGGCGTGATCGTCGTCGCCGCGATCGCGAGGTCGAACTGGCCGTTGCCACCGGCGAGCACGACGTTGAACGGCAGATCGACGATCTCCGTGTCGAGGCTCATCTTGTCGGCGACGGCGTTGATCAGGTCGATGTCGAAGCCCTCGTAGTCGGGCGGGTCGCCCTGCTCGAACGGCGGGTAGGGGATGTCCGAGCCGACGGTCAGCGTCCCCGGCGTGATCAGC
>CAZTGN010000217.1:0-2104 GCA_964613275.1 uncultured Conexibacter sp.
GCTGGCCGCACTCGCCGCCTCGGGCGCCGACGTCGGCGCCGCCGCCGCCGCGGCGGCGGCGGCCGAGCGCGCCGTCCTCGCCGGCGCCGAACCGGAGCGGGACGACCTCGAGGCCGCCCTGCGGGCGGCCGAGCAGGCGATCAGGGGGCGCGCGCGGGATTGACGTCCGCTGCCGCCTCGACGGGTTCTGGCCGACCCGCCGTCGGCTGCGGGGGGAAGGTAGCCCAGAGCGGGGCTCGGGCGCCGAGCTTCCCGCCACCGGGAACGTCCCGAGTCGTGAGAGCGTCGAAACCCACCCATGGCGTGGGTCTCGACGCGTTCACGGCCGGCGTCCCGGTCGCGGCACCGGCCCGCAGCGGACGGGCGTTTCCCGTTGTCAGCCCAGGCCCGGCGTACGCCGCGGACCCTCAGCCCAATGCCATGCGGAGCGCCGTCAGCTCGACGGCGACGTCGCCGTCGAGCTTGACGGTGGCGTCACGGTCGTAGGGCGTCGGGCTCTGCGTCACGATCGCGATCCGGCCGCCGGCGGCGAGGGTGAGCTCCGGCAGGCCGGCCGCCGGGAAGACCTCCAGCGAGGTGCCGATGCAGACCATCAGCTCGGCGCCGCTCGCCAGCTCGCGCGCACGCTCGATCGCCGCGACCGGAAGCATCTCGCCGAAGAGGACGACGTCGGGCTTGACCAGGCCCGCGGGGCAGGCGTCACAGACGGCGATCCCGCGCGAGTCGAAGAGCGCGTCGACCTCGGCGAGCTCGTAGGCGCTCCCGCAGGCGACGCAGCTCGAGGTCGCGATCGACCCGTGGACCTCGATCAGCTCTCGGGTCCCGGCGGCGCTGTGGAGCCGGTCGATGTTCTGGGTGACGACCGCCTCGAGCAGGCCCTCGCCTTCGAGCTCGACCAGGACCTCGTGCGCCCGGTTCGGCTCGACGCCGCTGAGCGCCTCGAAGCGCGGCCGGTAGAACTCCCAGAAGCGGGCAGGATCGCGCTGGAACGCTTCGATCGAGGCGACCTCGAACGGATCGACATCCGACCAGAGCCCCGTTCCCGGGGTCCGGAAGTCGGGGATGCCGGAGGGGACGCTGATCCCGGCGCCGGTCAGGGCGACGGTGGCGCTGGAGCCCCGGATCAGCTCCGCGAGCCGCTCGGCGCCGACTGCCCGCTCCGCTCTCACGAGCTTCCGGCGGGAAGCGGGGAGCCCGCTCGCTCGGGCCGGGAGCCCGGTGAGCCCCGGCCCGACGCGCCCCGCTCCCCGGACCCTGCTACTTGCCGCTCCACTTCGGCGTTCGCTTGCCGAGGAACGCGGCGATCCCCTCCTTCGCGTCGGCGCTGAAGAACGCGGCTGCGAAGCCCGCCTTCTCGGCCTCGATGCCCTCGTCCAGGTCCCCCTTGTGGGAGACCCGCTTGATCTGGGCGACGGCGACCGGGGCCTGGCCCGCGAGCTTGCGGGCGAAGGCGAGCGCCGTGTCGAACATCTCGTGATCGGGGGCGATGTGGTTGACGAGGCCCGTCTCGTAGGCCTCGGCGGCGGTGATCGCGTCGCCGATCAGGTTCATCTCGAGCGCCTTCTGGGGTCCGACCAGACGCGGCAGTCGTTGAGTGCCGCCGAAGCCGGGAATGATCCCGAGCTTGACCTCGGGCTGGCCGAAGACCGCCGACTCGGCGGCGATCCGCATGTCGCAGGCCATCGCCAGCTCGCAACCGCCGCCGAACGCCAGCGAGTTGACGGCGGCGATCGTCGCCACATCGGCGCTGCCGAGCTCGCGCAGGAGCGCGTGGCCGTCCTCGATCAGCCCGGCGCCCGAGGACTCGTCCATCTTCGTGAACGCCTTGATGTCGGCGCCGGCGGAGAAGACGAGCGGGATCGAGGAGGCGATCACGAGCGCCCGCAGCGAGTCGTCGGCCTTGACCTTCTCCCAGACCGCTCGCAGGTCGACGATGACCTGCGGGCTGATCGAGTTCATCGGCAGGTTGGCGAGCCAGGCGATCGCCACGCCCCCGTCGCGGGTCTCGAGCTTGACGGTCTCGGCCTGCTCGCCCTCGTCGGGCCGGGGGTACGCGTAGAAGCCCTGGCCGGTCGCGAGCCCGAGACGTCGCTGGGCGACGAGG
>CAZTGN010000217.1:2114-4444 GCA_964613275.1 uncultured Conexibacter sp.
CGGGACCGCGAAGCGGTCCGGCTGTTCCCCGGCGAGGCGCTCGAGCTTCTCGAGGACGACGTCGAGGCCCTCGATATCCGCCTTCCAGAACGGCGGGAACAGGCCCCGCCGCGGGTCCAGACCGGCGCCGGCCATCATCCCGAGATCGATCTCGCGGACGGTGCAGACCCCCTCCTCGACCAGCAGGCAGGCCTCGACCAGCGCCTTCAGCGAGAACATCTCGACGAGCGCCTCGACGTCGGGGTCCGCGTCGCCTTCGACGTTCGGCTCGCCGTCCTTGTAGGCGCCCTCGCCGCCGCTCTTGGCGCCGAGCTTGCCCTGCTCGACGAGCTCCTGCATGCCCCTGTGGACGTAGAAGCGGTCGCCGTAGGACTCGCGGAGGTGCTCGGCGACGTGGAGGACGGTGTCGAGGCCGAGGAAGTCGGTGAGGATGAACGGGCCCATCGGCGCCGCGTTGGCGGCCGCGATCCCCTCGTCGATCTTCTTGATCGAGAGCCCCTTCTCCTCCTGCTCGCGCCAGACCTCGGCGACGGCCGAGTTGAGGATCCGGTTGACGACGAAGCCGGGGACCTCCTCGCAGACGATCGGCTGCTTCTTGATCGCCTGGGCGAAGTTGAAGGCGGTCGCCACCGTCTCGTCGGAGCTGTCCTCGCCACGGACGATCTCGAGCAGCGGCATCACCGATGCCGGATAGAAGAAGTGGAAGCCGACCACCTTGTCGGGTCGCAGCGTCGCGTCGCCCATCTCGGTGATCGAGAGCGACGACGTGTTGCTGCTGATCACGGCGTGGCCCGGGGTCACCCGGTCGAGCTCGGCGAGCACCGCCTGCTTGATCTCCATCCGTTCCGGAGCCGCCTCGATCACGAAGTCGACGTCGCCGAAGGACGAGTAGTCGGTCGTCCCCTCGATCCGGCCGATGACCTCCTCGAGCCGGGAGTCCGCCTGCTCCTGGGTCAGCTTCTCCTTCGCGACGAGCTTGTCGAGCTGCCCCTTGGTGACATCGCGGGCCTTGTCGAGGCCGTGGTCGACGAACTTCTGGTCGATGTCCTTGAGGACGACGTCGATATCGGCGACGGCGATCGCCTGCGCGATCTCGCCGCCCATCGTGCCGGCGCCGACTACTGCGGCCTTGAAGACGAACATTCCGCTCCTATCGTGGGTTTCCGGGGGCCCGCAAGGCTACCCGTTCGCCTCGAGCCGGAGGGCGCCGAGCGAACGCGCGAGCGAGCCCCGCATCTGCGCCCGGATGAAGAGCAGATCGGTGAGGCGGCGGAGCGGCCCGCCGCCGCGAAGCCCGTAGTCGAGCCGCTGGGCGACCCTGGTGACGGGCTCGGCGGCCGGGGCGATCTCGAAGCGCGTCTCGAGCGTTCCGCTCGATTCCGGATCCTCGAACCCGATCCGGTGCAGCGAGCGTGGCTCGTGCGCGAGCACGCGCTCGCGGACCTCTCCCCTCCCCGCCGCATTCGAGCGCCAGACGAGCTCGCCCCCCGCATCCGGGTACCCGTCGGAGCGCACGACCGCCGCGAAGCCGTCCACCCACGACGGCCAGCGATCGCGGTCGAAGTAGAGGTCCCAGACGTCGGCGAGCGGCGCCTCGATCTCCACCGCGGCCTCAATCGTCGCCATAGATCTCGCGCTGGATCAGGGTGACGGTGCGGATCATCGAGTCGAGGAACGGCGCCAGATCGTCGCGCAGCCGCTCGTACTCGGCCCTGCCGTCGCCGGTGATCGAGTAGAAGCGGCGGGTGCGGCGGTCGGGGTGCTCCCAACGGCCCTCGATCAGCCCACGGCGCTCGAGGTCGCGGAGCAGCGGGTACATCGTGTTCGGGTTGACCGAGATGACGCCCCCGCTGATCGCCTCGATCGACTCGATCAGGCGGTTTCCGTAGGCGGGCTCGCGGCCGACCAGGTGGAGCACCAGCAGCGGGAAGACGTCGCGCCGGCGCAGCTCGCCACCGAAGACGTCGGACGGGCGACCGCGCCGGCCCTTGCGGCTTCGTCCGCTCGCCCGGGTGGCCTCGGCGACCGCCTCGGCCACGGGCTTCGATCGACGCTCGGCCATCGTCGCGACTATATGGATCGCACGGATCCGTTCAGCACGTCCATCGCCGCTCGGCCGCGCTCAAGGCCCGCGCCGGGGCTCCCGATAGGGCCGCTGTAGAGGTCGGTGGATCGCCTGCAGGGCGCGCTCACGGAGGGAGCGTGACCAGGGTCACGATGACCCCGGGTGAGCGGCCAGACAGGGAAGTCGAGCCGGCCCACCAGTCGAACCGCCGGCCTCTACACAGATGACCGCGCGACTCGCGCGGCTCCGCCGCGCTCGACTGCGC
>CAZTGN010000218.1:0-2914 GCA_964613275.1 uncultured Conexibacter sp.
CTCGTCGCGGAAGCAGCGGGCGATCTGGTAGTAGCGCTCGAAGCCGGCGACCATCAGCAGCTGCTTGAAGAGCTGCGGCGACTGCGGCAGCGCGTAGAAGGAGCCCTGCTGGAGCCGGCTGGGGACGAGGAAGTCGCGGGCGCCCTCGGGCGTCGAGCGGGTCAGGACCGGGGTCTCGATCTCGACGAACCCCTCGCCGTCGAGCTGCGCGCGCATCGCCCGCACGATCCGCGCCCGCAGCTCGATCGCCTCGCGCATCGGCTCGCGGCGCAGGTCGAGGTAGCGGTGGCGCAGACGGACGTCCTCGCCGGCCTCGCTGCGCCCCCGACCCTCGATCTGAAACGGCGGCGTATCGGCGGCGGCGAGACGCTCCGCTGCGGCCACCCGGACCTCCCAGGCGCCGGTGGGGATCTCCGGGTTGACGGTGTCGGCGGAGCGCTCGACGACCGCGCCGCGGACGCTGATCACGTCCTCGGGGCGCAGCTCGTGGCCGAGCGCGAAGGCCGCGCCGGCGTCATCGGGGTCGAAGACGAGCTGAACCACCCCGGTGCGGTCGCGGAGGTCGATGAAGATGAGGCCGCCGTGGTCGCGGCGGCGGTTGACCCAGCCGGCGAGCCTGACCTCGGAGCCGACCTGCCCGGCCCCGACCGCCCCCGCCCACGCGTCACGAAATCCGTTGCCGCGCTGGGCGGGGAGCTCCGGGATGTCGGCGGGCGCGCTCACGACGGCGCAGTCTTGCAGCCCGGTCGACGATCTATGCGTGGGTCCCGCCGAGCTCGGCGACGAGCGCCGCCGGGTCGACCTCGCGCTGCTCGCCGCTGTCCATGTCGCGGAGCTTGGCGGTGCCGTCGGGCTCGAGGATCACCGCGTGGCGGGCGCGGGATCGGTCGGCCTGCTTCATCTGCCCCTTGAAGCTGCGGTCGGCGAGGTCGAGATCGGCCGCGATCCCGGCCGCGCGGAGCTCGCCGACGAGGCCGAACGCGCGCTCGCGTTCCTTGCCGGCGACGACGAAGACCGCGATCGGCTCCGGCTCGGGCGTCCCGCGCATCGCCAACAGGATCCGCTCGACCCCCGCCGCCCAGCCGATCGCCGGAGTCGGCGGGCCGCCGAGCAGCTCGACGAGGCCGTCGTAGCGGCCGCCGCCGCCGACCCCCGACTGCGCCCCGAGCCGGTCGCAGGTGAACTCGAAGACGGTCCGGTTGTAGTAGTCGAGGCCGCGGACGAGTGTGCCGTCGAGACGGTAGGCGAGGCCGGCGTCGTCGAGCAGCGCCCGGACGGCGGCAAAGTGCTCGGCATCGTCGTCATCGAGGCGGTCGAGCATCCGCGGCGCCGCCTCCATCACCGCCCGCGTCGCCGCGTCGTCGGAGTCGAAGGCGCGCATCGGGTTGCTGTCGATCCGCTCGCGAACCTCGGGGGCCAGCTCGCCCTCGCGGCCGCGCAGGAACTCACGCAGCTCGTCGCGGTAGCGCGCTCGGGCCGCGCTCGAGCCGAGCGACGACAGGCGCAGCTCGGCGTCGTCGATCCCGAGGTCGGTGAGGATCCCGGCGAGGAGCAGGATCAGCTCGGCGTCGACGAGCGGCGAGTCGGAGCCGATCGCCTCCGCCCCGATCTGGTGGAACTGCCGGAACCGGCCCTCCTGGGGGCGCTCGTAACGGAAGAAGGGGCCCGAGTAGGAGAGCTTCACCGGCTGCGGCAGGCGGTGCATCCCGTGCTCGACGTAGGCGCGGCAGATCGGCGCCGTCCCCTCGGGACGCAGCGTCACCGAGCGCCCGCCCCGGTCCTCGAAGGTGAACATCTCCTTGCGGACGATGTCGGTCGACTCGCCGACCCCGCGCGCGAACAGGCCGGTGTCCTCGAAGACCGGCGTCTCGATCCGTCGGTAGCCGGCGGCGGCGAACCGGGCCTCGGCGGCAGCCGCGACCGCCGCGCGGCCGGCCTCGTCGGCGGGGAGCACGTCGAAGGTGCCCTTCGGTGCCTGATGCCGCGACGCCACGAGGTGTCAGGGCGCCGCCGCCGGCAGGTCGGCGAGGAACGGGTTCGAGGCGAGCTCGCGCTCGAGCGTGGTGATCCCCATGTGGCCGGGGTGGACGACCGTGTCGGCCGGGTGCCCGTCGACCAGCGTCCGCAGGCTCCGCGCCAGCGTCGGCCAGTCGCCGCCGGGGAGGTCGACGCGGCCGACCGACCCCTGAAAGAGGACGTCGCCGCTGAACAGCGCCCGCTCGTCGGGGATCGAGTAGGTGAGGTGCCCGATGCTGTGGCCGGGGGTGAAGATGACGTCGATCTCGAAGCCCGCGAGCTCGAGACGCTCACCGCCGGCGAGCGTCTCGTCCGCGTCGTAGCCCTCGTAGGGGCCGATGCCGGGGATCGGCGTCCACTTCATGATGTCCGCGAGCATCGGCGTCTCGAGCTCGGGGCAGTAGACGGTCGCGCCCGTCGCCTCGGCGAGGGGGGCGACGGCGCCGACGTGGTCGACGTGGGTGTGGGTCAAGAGGATCGCCTCGACCTCGACGCCGAGCGTCTCGATCGCGGCGAGCAGCCGCGGCGCCTCGTCGCCCGGGTCGAAGACGAGGGCGGCCGGGGCGCCGTCGCGACGGACGACGTAGGTGTTCTCCGCGAACGGCCCGACCGTGAAGCTGCGGACGTCCACGGGGCTCAGTCCGCCTTCTCGCCCTGCTTCGCCTCGCGCTCCTTCCGCAACCGCGCCTGGCGGCGGTTGTAGAAGAACGTCTCGGTGTAGTAGCCGAGCGGCACGTAGAAGATCGCCGCGACCACGGTCAGGACGATCGCGCCGGCGAGCGGCTGGCCGAAGAGCAGCGACACCGGCAGCAGCAGCGCCGCGAACAGGAGGCCGCGGATCGCGGCGCCCCGCCAGGTCGGCGGGAGGTCGCGGCGGTCCACCCGCTGCTTGCGGGAG
>CAZTGN010000218.1:2924-4437 GCA_964613275.1 uncultured Conexibacter sp.
CCTGCGCCATCGCCTCCTGGCGGCTGCGGGGGCGGCGCGCCGGCCGCCGGCTGACGCTCCCGGTCTGGGTGCCGCGGTGCTTGCGGCGGCGTGGCTTCTGGTTGCCCGGCATCGGCGCCGATTCTAGATGCTGTCCGGGGGCCCGGCCGACGTCCACCGACGCGATCAGACAACGCCTTGCGACCCGGCCCGTGATCGGTTAGCGTGACCGCAGGACGTGGTTCGGTGCCCCTGCCGTCCAGGGGGCTTGCACCGGCCACACGGGGATTGGATGGGCAAGAGGGGGTTCTTGGGGTGAGTTCGGCTCGTATCCGCGGCGCGCGGCTTGTTGTCGCGCTGACCGCCTTCCTCGTCTACGCCGCAGTCGCCGGCCTCAACGCCGGGCAGGCCTCGGCCGGCACCTGGGAGGACCTGGCCTGGATGTATCAACCATCCGAGATCGTCGACGTCCACCTGACGCTGACCGAGGACCAGAAGGCGCTCCTGGACTCGGACGACCCGCTCAGGGACTGGGTTGGGGACGTCGGCTTCTGGATGACGGACTCGGGCGGTCGCGCCTTCGGCTCCTCGGATACGCCGTGGCGGATCGAGGCGAAGCTGAAGGGGCACTCCACGTTCAGGTTCCTCGACGGGAAGGCCGCCTTCAACCTCAAGTTCCCGAGCGCGACCCGCCCCGATGGGCTGAAGCGCATGACCCTCAACAACATGGTCAAGGATCCGACGTACATGCGGGAAACGCTCTCGTACGACGTCTTCCGGGCCAGCGGCATCCCGGCTCCCCGGACCGGCCATGCCCGCCTCTGGATCAACGACGAGTACTACGGCCTCTACCTGAATCTGGAGAAGTGGAACGACCAGTCCCTGGAGCATTGGCTGCCCAGTACGCAGCATCTCTACGAAGCCGCCCGGACTCAAGACATCCTGCGATCGGGTGATGACCTGAAGACGGACTTCGAGGTGGATGAAGGGGACGAGGAGGATTGGTCCGATCTCGAGTCGCTGTCCGCCGCGGTCAGGACCGGGGAGTGGGCCGTCATCCAGAGCCACCTGGCTGACCCCGAGGGTGCCATCAAGTACCTCGCCGCCGAGTGGTATCTCGGCCACTGGGATGGCTACAGCTGGTCGCGGCGCAACTACTACCTCCACAGCGATGCGAGTGGGCTGTTCTCATTCCTGCCCTGGGGAACCGACCTGACCCTCAGACCACCATTCCGGGACAACTACGACCTCTTCTTCCCGCTCACGGCCGCAACGGACGGCTGGAACCGGCCCGATGGCGCGGCGGCGGTGGTGGACGCGTGCTTCGCCGACCCCGCGTGCTCGGACGAGTTCATCCATCAGCTTCAAGTGGTGCGGCAGGCCGCAGCCGGCCTCGATCTCGAGGCCGCGGTGGCCGACCTCACCGCCGAGCTGACCCCGCTGATCGTGACCGACCCTCGCAAGGAGGTCACGATGCAGTTCGTCCAGAAGTGGCAGGCCAAGACCATTCCCTATCTCGATGCTCAAGCGAGCC
>CAZTGN010000219.1:0-4403 GCA_964613275.1 uncultured Conexibacter sp.
TCCATTGGCGGATCGGCCGGGGTCCATTGGCGGATCGGCCGGGGTCCATTGGCGGATCGGCCGGGGTCCATTGGCGGGTTGCCAAGGTTCGTTATCATCCTGTCATGGCATCCACGGCCAGCGCCAACGGCGCCGCGGCGACCGGGCGCGACGAGCGCCGGGAGCGGATCCTCTCCGCCGCGCGGAAGCTCTTCTCCGAGCGCGGCTACGGCGCCGTCTCGACGACCGGGATCGCGGCCGAGGCCGGCGTCGCCCGCGGTCTGATCAACCACTACTTCGGGACCAAGCGCGACCTCTACGTCGAGGTCGTGCGCGAGATGGTCCGCTTCCGCTCCCAGCCCGTCCCCGAGTACGTCGACGGGGCGACGCCCGAGGCCCGGCTCGACGAGTCGATCGACCGCTGGCTGGAGATGGTCGCCCGCAACCGCGAGGCCTGGCTCGCCGCGATCGGGGCCGAGGGCCTCGGTCACGATCCCGAGATCGCGGCCGTCCTCGACGAGGCGCGGGAGGAGGCGACGTCGCGGCTGATCCAGGTCCTCGGCCTCGGCCCGGCCGACGATGCCCCGCCCGAGCTCCACGCGGTGCTCCGGGCCTACGGCGGCATGGCCGAGGCGGCGACCCGGGAGTGGCTCGAGCGCGGGCGCTGGAGCCGCGAGCAGGTGGCGGCCTTCCTGAAGGCGGCGCTGCCGGAACTGGTGGGAGTCGCATACGACGCGATCCCCAAGCAGACGGCGAACAGCAAGCAGCGATCAGCGACAAGAGGAGGCCCCAAGAGATGAGCAACCGGACGTTCGTGATCGGCGTCGGCATGACCAAGTTCGACAAGCCGGGCAGCAAGGAGGGCGACTACCCCGACTGGGCGAGGGAGGCCGGCGAGAAGGCGTTGGCTGACGCCGGGGTCCCCTACGAGGACGTCGAGGAGGCGTTCGCGGGCTACTGCTACGGCGACTCGACCTACGGGCAGCGGGCGATCTACCAGCTCGGCCTGACCGGGATTCCCGTCGTCAACGTCAACAACAACTGCTCGACCGGCTCCTCCGCCCTGTACCTGGCGCGGCGGGCGGTCAAGGGCGGCCTCGTCGACTGCGCGCTCGCGATCGGCTTCGAGAAGATGGAGAAGGGGTCGCTGGGGATGAAGTACACCGACCGCACTCCCGCCCTCGACAAGCACATCGGCCGCATGTTCGAGGTTCGCGCCGCGGAGGAGTCGCCGTTCGCGCCGCAGATGTTCGGCAACGCCGGCCGCGACCACATGGACAGGTACGGGTCGAAGCCCGAGCACTTCGCCTGGATCGGCTGGAAGAACCACAAGCACTCGGTCAACAATCCCTACGCGCAGTTCCAGGACGAGTACACGCTCGACGAGATCCAGGAGGCGCGGATGATCCACGAGCCGCTGACGAAGCTGCAGTGCTCGCCGACCTCCGACGGTGCCGCCGCCGTGATCGTCGCCTCCGAGAAGTACGTCGACGAGCACGACCTCTGGGACCGCGCGGTCGAGATCGCCGGTCAGTCGATGGTCACCGACCTCTCCTCGACGTTCGACGAGAGCGCCGACTGCATCTCGATCGTCGGCTTCGACATGTCGAAGGAGGCGGCACGGCAAGCGTACGAGGAGGCCGGCATCAGCGCCGACGACGTCGACGTCTGCGAGCTCCACGACTGCTTCAGCGCCAACGAGCTGATCACCTACGAGGCGCTCGGCTTCGCCGAGGAGGGCCACGGCCACGAGCTCGTCGAGGCCGAGGCGACGACCTACGGCGGCGAGGGGCCGGTCGTCAACCCATCGGGCGGGCTGATCAGCAAGGGGCACCCGCTCGGCGCGACCGGGCTCGCACAGTGCTCGGAGCTGACCTGGCAGCTCCGCGGCGACGCCGACAAGCGGCAGGTCGAGGGCGCGAAGGTCGCCCTGCAGCACAACATCGGGCTCGGCGGCGCCGCCGTCGTGTCGGTCTACAAGCCTGCCACCAAGACCCCGGTCGGGGCCTGACGGAGAGGAGGCGATCAGGATGGGCACGATCACCGCGACCCCGATCATCGGGCTGACCGACGAGCAGCGCGACTTCCAGGCGGCGATCCGCGACTTCGCCGAGCGCGAGTGCGGAACCGCCGAGCAGCGCGAGAAGCTCACCGACGGCTACAGCGAGCTCCACAACCAGCCTGTCTACGAGAAGCTCGCCGACCTCGGCTGGCTCGGCGTCTCGATCGACGAGCGCTGGGGCGGCGCCGGCGGCGGCATGGTCGATGCGTGCATCTTCCTCGAGGAGACGATGCGCGGCCTCGTCCCGATGGCCGGCTACGGCGTCAGCCTGATCGTCGCCGGCGCCTACGAGCGGTTCGGGACCGAGGATCAGAAGGAGGAGATCCTCGGCGCGATCTGCCGGGGGCGGGTCGAGGCGATCGCGATGTCGGAGCCGGAGGCGGGCTCCGACGTCGGCAACCTCGCCTGCCGAGCCGAGTCGAGCAACGGCGACTACGTGCTGAACGGGCAGAAGACCTGGATCAGCGCCGCCCACATCGCCGACCACATCCTCGTCGTCTCCCGCTCCGACGACTCCGGCTCCAAGCACGACGGGCTGACGATGATCTCGGTCCCCACGGATGCCGACGGGATCGAGATCCGCGGCATCGAGACGCTCGGCGGCAAGGAGGTCAACGACGTCTTCCTGACCGACTGCCGGGTGGGGGCCGAGCGCGTGCTCGGCGAGGCCGGCGGCGGCTGGATGCAGCTGATGGCCGGGCTGAACGTCGAGCGGCTGATCCTCGCCGCCTCGGCGCTCGGGATCGCCCAGCGCGCGTTCGACGACGTGCTCGACTACATCAAGGAGCGCAAGCAGTTCGGCCGCCCGATCGGCTCCTTCCAGGTGCTCAGGCACCGGATCGCCGACCTGGCCACCGAGCTGGAGGCGACCCGCCTGCTCGTCTACGACGTCGCCCGCAAGGTCGATGAGGACCCGGGCCGGATGCTCCCCCGCGAGGCCTCGATGGCGAAGCTGAAGGCGACCGAGCTGGCCAAGCGGGTGGCGCTCGAGGGGATGCAGATGATGGGCGGCTACGGCTACGCCTCCGAGTACGACATGGAGCGCCACGTCCGCGCCACCCTGGTGATGTCGATCTACGGCGGCACGAACGAGATCCAGCGCGAGATCGTCTCGAAGACCTACGGGCTGTAGCCCGTTCCGATCCGGGCCGCAGCCCGCTCCCGACAGCGCCCCGGCGCTCGCCGGGCGGGTGGCAGCCGCTTGCAACGGTTGCTACATTTTTCGCGACAGTTCGTGCTAGCCGATTGGGAGGTCGGACATGGAGCGCAACGAACGGACGCGTACGCTGCTCCTCTTTCCCGTGGCAGTGCTCGCCGCGGCGGGGCTCTGGATGGCAGCGTTGGCCGGAGCCGAGGACGATCCGACGGTCCGGGCTCGCGGCTACGGCCAGCCGACCTGCGACAGCCAGCAGCAGGTCTACGACACCCGGATCACGAAGGCGCCGAAGGCCCGGACATCGTCGCGGAAGGCGACGGTGAAGTTCGAGGCCTTCTACTGCGAATACCCCGACCTCAGCCCCCCGGCCGCCTCGACGATGGGGTTCGAGTGCAAGCTGGACTCGAAGAAGGCGAGGAGCTGCTCGCCGCCGGTCAAGTACCGGAAGCTGAGGAAGGGCAAGCACAAGCTCCGCGTCCGGGTGACCGGCCCGAAGTCCAACCCGGGTAGGACCGGGGATCCCACCCCGGACGTCGCGAAGTGGAAGGTCACCGGTTGAGCTGACCCGAGACCGGCTGCTGCCGGCGGCGCCGGCGGTGGCGATCGGCGCCACGCTGCTCGCCGACGCCGGCTTCAGTGAGCGCGGGCAGATCGCGTTCGTGCTGCTCGCGGGCGCCGCGCTCGGCACGGTCCTCGTCGCTGACCCCGCCGCCGCCGCCGCAGCGCTCCGCCGGCCGGCCCTGATGGCGCTCGTGGCGCTGGCGGGGCTGACGGCGGCGAGCGCCGCCTGGACGATCGGCGAGCCCGCCGATGCGCTTCGCTGGGGTGCCGTGCTCGCCGGCTACGCCGCGCTCTGGATCTGCGGGAGCGCCGTGGCGCGCCGCCATGGCGCCGTGGCCGTGGCCCGCGTCGTCCTCGCTCTCGCGGTCGCCTCGGCGCTGCTCGGCCTCGCCGGAGCGGCGCTGCAGGAGCTGCCGTACGCGGAGCGGATCGGCGGGTCGTGGCGCCCGGGCGGGCCGCTCGAGTACGGGCCGGCGCTCGGCGCCCTGCAGCTCGCGGGCCTGCCGCTCGCGCTCACCTGGGCGGCCTCCGAGCGGCGCCCGCGCGGCGCCTGCGGGGCGGCCGCCTGCGCGGTCGCGGCCGCGGCCGTCGCCCTGGTCAGCTCGCGCGCCGTCCTCGCCCTCGGCGCGCTGCTGCTGACCGCGA
>CAZTGN010000220.1:0-418 GCA_964613275.1 uncultured Conexibacter sp.
CGAGATCGGCTCGGTGCAGCCGCCGGGGCGGCGCTGGATGAGCGCCGGCGACTACCTGCGCGGGCACGGCCTGCCCGCCGCCGCCGAGCCTTGAGCGCCCCGACCGCGGCTCGACGCGCCGCCTACGCCACCCTGCGTCGCGTCTTCGAGGAGGGGGCCTGGGCGGACCGGGCGCTCCGCGCCGAGGCGGAGCGGCTCGGGCTCGAGGGGCGCGAGCGGGCCCAGGCCCAGGCGCTCGCCTACGGTGCCGTCCAGCGCCGCGGGACGAGCGATCATTTCGCGGCCGTGCTCGCCGGGCGCTCGTTGCGGCGGATCGACGCGCCGCTCGTGGCGGCGCTCCGCCTCGGCCTCTACGAGCTGCTCTTCGCGGCCGCGGGCGCCGAGCACGCCGCGGTCGACCAGGCGGTCGCCCTGGCCA